>JAUWDL010000265.1 GCA_030608825.1 Gemmatimonadales bacterium | reverse complement strand
CTATTCGGGAAAGCCGATGCGCGTGATCGGCAACGCCTACGTCGAGGAGTGGGAGAGCCGACCCGAGGAGATCCAACCGTTCCCGGATCAGCTGGGCATCTCGATCAATGCGGGCGTCTTCTCCGCCGTCTTCCCAGACACCGGCCCGGTGGATCCCTCGCGTTCCGCCATGCCCTGCGGACAGGGCGCCGGCGCCATCAACGACGAGCTCTCCTGCGCGGCGATCATCGAGCAGGTGATGCGCGAGGCAGGGGAGACCATCGAGCGCCTCGCCGGACTCCGCGGCTGAACCGATCCGCCTAAGACGCCGCGGCCTTCCTCTCGTCGGCCACCACCGCACCGTCCCGGAGCCGCACGGTGCGCCGCGCCTTCTCGATCACCATGGGATCGTGGGTCGAGAAGACGAAGGTCACCCCGTGCTCCCGGTTGAGCTCCTCCATCAGGTCGAGGAGGGTCCCCGCGGTCTTCGAGTCGAGGTTTGCGGTGGGCTCGTCGGCCAGCACCACGCGGGGCTGGCTGACGATGGCGCGTGCGACGGCGACCCGCTGCTGCTGCCCGCCGCTCATCTCCATCGGGCGCTTGTCGGCGAGATCTCCCAGGCCCACCTCCTCGAGGATCGCCATGGCCCGCCGGCGCCGCTCCGAGGGCGAAACGCCCTGCAGCTCCATGACGAACTCCACGTTCTCGCGGGCGGAGAACACCGGGATCAGGTTGTAAGCCTGGAAAACGAAGCCGAGCTTGTGGAGACGCTCCTCGGCCAGCTGGGACGACGTGAGTGAGCCGAGATCGTCACCGTCCAGGACGACGACGCCTTCGGTAGGGGCATCCAGGCCCCCGAAGAGATTCAGCAGTGTGGTCTTGCCGGAGCCGCTGGGGCCGGCCAAAGCGGTGAACTCGCCGCTCTCGATGGAGAGATCGACGTCGCGAAGCGCGATGGTCTCCACCCCCCGGGTTTTGTAGACCTTGCTGACTCCCCTCGCTTCCAGCATCGACATGACTTCTCCTAGACGTGCCGCACCGCGTCGGCGGGTCGAATCCGCACGGCGCGGAGCGCGGGCCAGAGGCTCGCGAACACCGCGATGGCGACCGCCACCAGCGTCGGAAGGATCAGATCCTTGCTCCGGATCACCGGGACGATCTTGGTGCCGATGCCGTAGGCCGTGAGTCCCTCGGCCCAGCGAGACAGGTCGATCCCGTCGCGCAGCAGCCAGACCGAGAGCACTCCGACGGCCAGGCCGATCCCCACGCCCAGCAGCGTCAGCAGCAGTGACTCGATCACGATGCCCACCACCAGACGCCGGGGTCCCATGCCGATGGCCATCAGGATGCCGATCTCTCGGATCCGCTCGTAGACCGACATCAAGAGCACGTTGGCGATGCCGAAGGCCATCGCCACGAAGACCGCCCCGTAGACGAACCAGCCCATCTGATCGAAGAGATCGACGAAGTAGACCAGCAGGGGCTGGATCTCCTCCCAGGTACGCACCTCGAAGTCTCCGGAAAGCTTCGCCTCGATCTCTCTCTTGAGATCGTCGAGATGGCGGCGCTGGTCGGCGATCACCACCAGCTCGGAGATGGCCTCACCGAGCCCGAAGAGCTGCTTCCCCTCGTCGATGCGGAGGAAGACGGAGCCCCTGTCGAGTTCCCTGGAAGCGGTCCGAAACAGGCCCCCCACCCGGAACGCCTCGCCGGTCATCTCCCCGCGCACGTCCTGCACCGAGAGCACCAGCTTGTCGCCCACCTCCACGTGAAGGCGGCTCGCCAGCTTCTCGCCCAACAGCAGCTTCCTGCGCTGCCCATCCAGGTAGGCGCCGGAGACGATCGAATCGGCCAGAACCGAGACATGCGCCTCGCGGGCCGGATCGATCCCGACCACCTGAACACCCACGTTGGCCCGGGGCGAGAACACCAGGCCCTGACTCCGGACCCGGGGCGCCCAGGCCTCGAGTCCCGGAAGTCCGGATAGCGTGCCGCTCGCGAGCCGCTCTCCGTCCTCGATGCGGATCTCGATACCGGGCTTCCGCTCGAACCCGGCTCCGTGGATCTGGAGGTGGCCGAGCTCGGTGGCGATGGCGTTCTCGATCATCTGGAAGACCATCCCGTAGTTCACCGCCATGGCGAGCAGGACCCCGGCGAGGCCCACGGAGACGGCGGTCACCACGATCCCGGTCCGCCGCGGGCTTCTCCCGATGTTCCGCCACGCCATTCTCCAGATTCCCGCGCCCATTTCAGAGACTCCTGAGCGCGTCCACCGGGCGGCCTCGGCTGGCCTTCCGGGCCGGGTAGAGCGCCGCGATGGCGGCGACGGCCAAGATGGTGATCGCCGAGCCGATCGGGTTCCACGGCTTGAGCTTCCAGGTCATCACCGGCTCGATGCCGAAGAGCTCCATTCCGGCCATCGCGTTCCCGGTCAGCGCCACCGGATGCGCCTCGAAGTAGAGGACGGCCGGGATCGCCAGCGCGAGGCCGATCAGCAGCCCGCCGAGCGCCAGCAGCATCGACTCGAAGTAGATCATCCGGAACACGGCGAAGGGGCGAAGGCCGAGGGCGAGGACCACACCGAGCTCACGGGCGCGCTCGAGCACCGACATCAAGATGGTGTTGAGAATCCCGAAGGCCACGACGACGACCAGAATCACCAGCAGGATGTACATCCCCGCGTCGTCGAGGAAGATCAGCTGCTTCAGCTCGGGCATGATCTCCTCCCAGGTGTGCACCTCCGCCGGCGAGCGGGAGATCTCCGGCAGCCTCGCCGCAAGCGTCCGGGCCAGCTTCGACGAGGCATCCGCATCCTCCGCAAGGAGGGCCACCTCGGTCACCCGGTCTCCGTAGGCGAAGAACTCCTGTGCGTCGTCCAGTGAGATCACGGCCAGGGCGCGGTCGAGCGCGGGCTCCGGGAGCTTCACGATCCCCACCACCGTGAAGAGCTCGTAGGCCATCTCCAGGGAGTAGGCGACCGAGTAGACCAGGACCGAGTCCCCGAGATCGGCGCCCAGGTTCTGCGAGAGCCGCTCAGCCAGGACGATGCCGAGGGGCGTCTCGTCGGAAACGAAACGGCCGCGCCGAATCCGCTCCGGAAGCGTGGAGACGCTGGCCTCCCGCTCCGGATCGACACCGAAGAGCGCGACGCCCTGGGTGGCCGAGTCCTTGGAGAGCAGCCCGAAACTGACCACGCGGGGCGCCATCCCCCGCACGCCGGGTGTCCCGGCGATGGCGGCGTCGAAGCTGGGGTCGAGATGCAGGTACTGCTCGAGGGTCTGGTTCTCCAGATACCCCTCTCCCGACACCGAAAGGTGTCCAGAGTGCAGCCGCACGCTGTCCTCGATCATCTTCTCGTGAAGGCCGGCGGCCA
>JAUWDL010000253.1 GCA_030608825.1 Gemmatimonadales bacterium | reverse complement strand
CTTCAGGATCGTGGCTCGCGGGTCGAAGTTCTTGTACACGCGGTGCCCGAACCCCATCAGCCGGAACGGCGAGTCCTTGTCCTTCGCCATGTTCACGTACTTCCCGTAGTCGCCGCCGTCTGCCTGGATCATCCGCAGCATCTCGATGACCTTCTGGTTGGCACCGCCATGCAGCGGCCCCCACAACGCCGAGATGCCCGCCGATATCGCCGAGAACAGGTTCGCCTGGCTCGACCCCACCATCCGCACCGTCGACGTGCTGCAGTTCTGCTCGTGGTCGGCGTGCAGGATGAGCAGCAGGTTCAGTGCACGGTCCAGCACCGGCGAGATCTCGTACCGCTCCGTCGGGACCGCGAACATCATATGCAGGAAGTCCTGCGTGTAGCTGAGGTCATTGCGCGGATAGATGAACGGCTGACCCACCGACTTTTTGTACGAGAGGGCCGCGATCGTCTTCGTCTTCGCCAGCAAACGGATGATGTTCAGGTCCACATCATCGTCCCCGTTCACGCCGGTGTAGAAGGCCGAAAGGCTCGCCACCATCGCCGAGAGCACCATCATCGGGTGAGCACTCGGCGGGAAGCCCTCGAAGAAGTGCTTCAGGGACTCGTGGATCATGCTGTGCTGCGTGAGCAGCGCCCGAAAGTCATCCAGCTCCGCCTGCGTGGGCAGGTGCCCATAGATCAGGAGGTAGCAGACCTCCTCGAACGACGCCTGCTCCGCCACCTGCTCGATCGGGTAGCCCCGGTAGCGCAGGATCCCCTTCTCCCCGTCGATGAATGTGATCGTGCTCGTACAGGAGCCCGTGTTCCCGTAGCCGGGGTCCAGCGCGATCGCGCCTGTCGTCGCCCGCAGCTTCGTGCAGTCGATCCCCACCTCATCCTCGGTCCCCATCACCACCGGGAACTCGTACTCCTTTCCGTTCAACAGCAGTTTCGCGGTGTTCATGGTTGACGTCCTCCCTTGAGATACGCCGGGTACGGATCGCTCCGGGCTCCGGCGATCGGACTCCGTCAGTCGGCATCCCTGTCAAGTCGTCGACCGGCTGGCGGTGTATGTGTGTGCGAATGCTCCGCGATGGGTGGTGCGATCAGGCAGGCGTCCGTTAGGGCGTCCGCTCGGCGCAGTCGAGACCACCGAGCAGCTTCTTCGAGGGCTTGCGCCCTCCACCTTTTCAGCCTACTGCGGGAGCAAAGGTGTGCAAGTCGGGAGAATCTGGATTCCGCCCGTGAGGAGGCCTCTCCGGGCGTGTCATGGTCGGCGTCACTCCACCGTTCTTCAGTCAGGGATGACTCTCGAGAGAACTCTATGATGGGACTCGGAAGCTTGGACCGCAGCTGGAACCTCACCGTCTTCTCCCAGGGCGCCGATGCCCGATCCGAAGTCTCTCGACCCGGCATGTCGAGGCGCCGCTTCGTCCGTAGCGGCCTGGCCGCAGTAGCCGCGTCGATGCTCCCGGGCTGCAACCCCTCCTCGTCCACGTCCACGGGGCCCGACGGATCCGGAGGCCCGCGACTCACGGCCCGACCCGGCTCTCCGACCCTCGCTCCCACCGTGGGACTCAGTGGTCTGGGACTCGGCGCCTCTCGGGATGGGCTCCTTTACGTCCCGGAGAGCTATTCTCCGGAGACGCCGACGCCGCTCTTCATCGCCTTTCACGGCGCGGGCGGGACGGCCAGCGCCTGGGCGAGCTATTACGAGCGTGCGGAAGCCAGAGGCATGATCTTTCTGGCCACCGACTCGCGCGCTTCCACCTGGGACGTCGTTTTCGGCGGCTTCGGACCGGATGTGGCGTTCTTGGACCAGGCCCTCAAGCACACCTTCGAGCGCTGCCGCATAGACCCGGCCCGAATCGCGATGGGAGGTTTTTCGGACGGGGCGTCGTACGCGCTCTCCCTCGGGGTCTCCAACGGGGACCTGCTGAGCCACCTGGTGGGCTACTCTCCGGGGTTCCACTCGCCCTCCGACCCCATCGTCGGGATGCCGCGGGTCTACATATCCCACGGCGAGCAAGACGCCATTCTCCCCGTAAGCATCAGTCGGGACATCATCGTGCCGAGCTTCCGCAATGCCGGCTACGACGTCACCTACGAGGAGTTCGCGGGAGGGCATGAGGTTCCTGGGGAGATCTCCGAGTCCGCGCTCGATTGGTTCCTCGGAGACTGAGCAAGCTCGGTGGTGGTACGTCGGCCATGGAAGTAAGCGTAGCCGCTTGCCAGGCAACGACCTAGCCAGATGAGAGCAGGGGCGGCCCAATTTAATGGAACCGCCCCTGTGTCCCCTCTCCCCAGCTCGCCGGCAAATCTCTAGCCCGAGACCACCAAGCGAGGCTGGAAGCCCTACCGTCACAATTTACTAGATGAAGCCAGCCGTAAGAACCTTACGCACGCAGATGGTCGATCATCGGCTGCGTGACCAAGGGCACACCTTGCCCCCGGGGTGTCGATCGCCGTACCTAGACCACGACTCCCCATGGATGCGGACCCGGGCCATGGAAAGGGGATCGATGCCCGAACCAGCGACTCGAAGCGCCGAGCAGCAGGTCAGGTGGGCCAAGCTGATCGACCATGACCGCTGCATCGGCTGCCATGCCTGCACCACGGCTTGCAAGTCCGAGAACGAGGTGCCGCTCTCCGTGACTCGTACCTACGTCAAGTACGTGGACGTGGGCGTGTTTCCCCAATCCCGCCGCGCATTCCAGGTCACGCGCTGCAACCAGTGCGAGCGGGCTCCGTGCGCGACGGCCTGTCCGACCAGTGCCATGTTCCGCCGTGCGGACGGGATCGTCGACTTCGACAAGTCGATCTGCATAGGCTGCAAGGCCTGCATCGCGGCCTGTCCCTACGACGCGATCTTCATCAACCCCGAGGACCACTCGGCCGAGAAGTGCAACTTCTGCGCGCACCGGCTTGACGTCGGGCTGGAGCCGGCCTGCGTGGTGGTCTGTCCCGTCGAGGCCATTCTGATCGGCGACCTGAACGAGCCGGGCTCCAAGGTCGCGCGAACCGTAAGCCGTCATCCGGTCTCCATCCGTCGGCCCGAAAAGGAGACGCATCCGAAGCTGTTCTACAAGGGAGCGCACCAGGCGACGCTCGATCCGATCGCCGCCGCGCGACCCGCCGGCGGAGCCTTCATGTGGAGTGAGCAGCAAGCCGGACCCGGGCTGATTGTCTCCGGGCATCCGGGCGAGCCCGGCAACTCCTCCGCCGCGGCGATCCTCTCCTACGACGTCGCACACACGGTGCCGTGGGACTGGAGGGTGAGCCTCTATACGCTGACCAAGGGGATCGCGGCGGGGGCCTATCTGGCCGCAGCCCTCCTGCTGCTGACCGGCGTTTTGGGCGCCGGCGGTCCGATGTGGAGCTGGGCGGCTGCCGCGGTGGCGACGGTCTTCCTCGCCATCACCGGGGGCCTGCTGCTCTGGGACCTGGAGCACCCGGC
>JAUWDL010000391.1 GCA_030608825.1 Gemmatimonadales bacterium | reverse complement strand
CCATGATCGTAGCCGATGACCAGCTCCTTCACGCGGAACCGATCCACCAGGACGAGACGGACGAACTCCTCCGGCTGGTAGAGCGAAAGCGTCCGGTCGAAGGCGAGGAACGCGACGTAGTCGAGCGAGGAGAGGGCCAGGATCTCCTTCTTCTCGTCGGGAGACGTCAGGATCGGCGGAGCCGCCTCCGGCCGCACGACGGTCAGCGGATGACGGTCGAACGTGACGAGCACGCTCGTCAGTCGACGGCGCCGTGCCCGCGCGCCGATCTCGCGCAAAACGGCCCAATGCCCCCGGTGCACGCCGTCGAACGTTCCGACGGTCACGACCGTGCCCGGCACATCGGGAGGCAGGCCGCCGGCTCCCCCCGTCGCAAGCTCAGTCAAGGAACACTTTCCTCGGCTGGATGCGTCCATCCCGGAGCTCCGCGATGGCCACGAGCCGGTCTCGGTAGAGAAGGCGGACGGGACCCGGATCGCCGGCCGCACCGCCCGTCGAAGCGTCTGGCGCCCCTGCTGCATCGACGCGGCCGCCCTCATCCGATTCCATCTCCAGCGACCTTCCGGTCCTCAATAGCGGGATCTCGTTCTCCGTCACGCGGCGCGAAGCGAGCCAGGAGAGGGCCGTCCCCGACTCGAGCCAGGATCCGCTGTCCCGGATCCGGTCAGCGGTCACCCCGTCATCCTGCAGGTGGGCATCCGGGATGGCGTCGGCTGCGCTCAGTTCCGCGATCGCCGTCCGCCGGAGGACCGTGAGGTGTGCGCCACAACCAAGTTCGCGGCCGAGATCACGCGCGAGGGATCTCATGTAGGTCCCCGTCGAGACGCGGGCCGCCAGCCGAAGGACTGGAGGATCGAAGCGCAGAATCCTCAAGGAATGAATCGTGATCCGATGAGGAGAAAGCCGCACGTCGGCACCCTGACGAACGAGAGCGTGGGCCCTCCGCCCCCCGATCCGCTTGGCCGAGAGGGCCGGCGGCCGCTGGTCGATGACGCCCTCGAAGCCCCGCAGGACGTCGCCGACCCGGTTCAGCGTCAGCCCGCGCCACGCCCTCGATTCCGCGACGGCCTCGCCTTCCGGATCGTGAGACGTCGTCTCCCGACCCAGCAAGAGCTCCGCCTCGTAGCGTTTGTCGGGGAGGTGGAAGTACTCGCTCAATCGGGTCGCGCGACCCACGCATAGAATCAGGAGACCGCTGGCGAAGGGGTCGAGCGTTCCGGTGTGGCCGATCCGGCGGGTGCGCAGGGCGTGCCTCGCCGCCTCGACCACGTCATGGGAGGTCGGGCCGGGCGACTTGTCGACAAGCAGGACTCCGTTGAGCGCGGGCACGGCGCTGACGGTCACTCCCCCTTCTCGAGGTCGGGGCGCACCTGCCGGAGAAGAGACTCGATTCGGTGCGCATGCTCGAGGGTGCGATCCGCCTCGAAGCTCATCTCGGGGATCCTCCGGAGATGGAGCCGCCTACCGAGCTCACCTCGCAAGTACCCCTCGGCGCTCTCGAGGCCCAGGAGGGCTTCGGCGAGTGCCTCCTCGTTGCCGCCGGCGCGCACGTAGACCGTCGCATACTTCAGGTCGGACGTCGTCTTGACGGCCATGATGGACACGGGGACCAACCTCGGGTCCTTCGCGGAACGGAGAATCAGGGCCGCCAACTCCTCGCGCAGCAGGTGATTCACACGCTCGATCCTTCTGCTCGTCATGCTACGGCCCTTCCATGTCCGCTAGTAAGCGTGAGGCTTCTCATCGAGAGGAGAAGGCCGAGGATCTCAATAGAGGGTCGTCTCTCTCTCGACGACGAGAGCCCGAGGATCCGAGCCGACGTGCCGATCCAGGCGAGCCAGCAGGGCTTCGGCAACAGACTTATCCGAGGCTACGAGAGCCACACAGATCTCCGCCTTCTGCCACTTGTCCTGGAAGTCGGTCTCGGCGGCGGAGACGCGAAAGCGCACCTGGAGCCGGTCGCGCAGGCTGCGCACGATCCGGCGCTTCGCCTTGAGCGACGTGCAGCCGGGCAGGTGGAGCACCCAGCGACCGACGCCGACTACAGCAGCCATCCTCTCCTAGCGCCTCGCCCCAACACCCGGAAAGGCTCCTAGGGAGTGGCGGTTTCCGTCGCCACCGCGCTCTCGGCCAGGGTGCGGGCGATCTCGTCGATGCGATACGACTCGATCAGATCGCCTTCCTTGACGTCGTTGTAGCCTTCGATCGAGATGCCGCACTCGAATCCCTCGCGCACCTCGCGGACATCGTCCTTGAAACGCTTCAGACTGTCGACCTTGCCGCTGTAGATGCGCAGCTGATCCCGCACGAGGTGAACCGGCAGTTTGCGCTCGATCACCCCGTCGGCCACGTAGCAGCCCGCCACCGTACCCACCTTGGGAACTCGGAATAGCTTTCTGACCTCGGCAGTCCCGACGATGACCTCCAGCTCCTCCGGCTTCAGTAGCCCCTCGAGCGCGAGGCGCATGTCTTCGACGGCCTCGTAGATCACATCGTAGCTGCGTATTTCGATTCCTTCGCGCTGGGCGAGATCGCGGGCCCCCGCGTCCGGCCGCACATGGAAGCCGATGATCGC
>JAUWDL010000300.1 GCA_030608825.1 Gemmatimonadales bacterium | reverse complement strand
GGGAGCGGTTTCGGTTCAACATCCTCCGCCTTCCCTCTACCCTACCACAACTGTACTGGTAGAAAGGCGGGCCCGTGAGGTCCACGCGGCGTGGCTGGAGCTCCGGGCCGAGCGAAAGGCCCTCGAAAGGGACAAGCGCATCTGGCTGGACTCTGCTCCACGACGCCTGGATCCGGAACGGCCGTTCTGCTTCGTACTGACGCGGATGAAACGAAAGTGGCGCGAGGCGGATCGGAGGTGATCCGGGTCAGGCACCGCTACCATGATGGGCCGGCGATCCTGATGAGCGAATCCCGATTTCGCGCACTCGAGAAAGCGGCCGGGCTCTCTCCAGCCGATCACTAGATCTCGGTCCCGAGCTACGAAGCTCCGGCTGCCTTCTACTCGCTCTCGAGCCGCAGCTGCCCGCAGGCCGCCGCGATGTCGCGCCCCCGGGGCGTTCGAACCGCGGTCTCCACGCCGCGCGCCCGCAGCGCTCCAGCGAAGGCGGCCACCCGCTCGGGAGGGCTCGGTCGCAAGTCCACGTAGGGGATCGGATTCAGCGGGATGAGGTTCACGAACACGGACAGGCCCCGCATCAGCAGGGCCAGCTGCCCGGCCAGGGCCGTCGCGTCGTTGACACCGTCGATCAACGTGTACTCGAAGGTGATCCGCCGCCCGCGAAGCCTCGCGTACTCCCGGATAGCCTCGAAGAGCTCGGGCAGGGGATACCGGCGCTCGATGGGCATCAGCCGCGCCCTCAAGTCGTGATCCGGCGCGTGCAGCGAGACGGCGAGGCCGAACTGCTCCGGCCGTCGGGCGAGCTCCAGGATTCCGGGCACGAGCCCCACCGTCGAGATCGTGATCCGACGGGCGCCCACTCCGAACCCGCCGTGCAGGACGTCCAACGAGCCGTGCACCGCCTCGAGGTTGGCCAGCGGCTCGCCCATCCCCATGAACACCACGTTGTCGACCGCGCGGGTCCACTCGGATCGCGCGAAGCGCGCCGCGTCCCTGTATTGAGCCGCGATCTCGGAGGCGGAGAGTTGCCGGCGGAAGCCGAAGTGGCCCGTCGCGCAGAAGACGCAGCCGAGAGCGCAGCCCGCTTGCGAGGAGAGGCAGAGCGTCAGTCGATCGGAGGTCGGGATCAACACCGACTCGATTTGCTCGCCGTCCTCCAGCCGCCAAAGGTGCTTCACCGTTCCGTCCCGGGAGCGGGCGATGTGAGCCGGCTCCAACGGCGTGAGCGAAAACTCGGAGCCGAGGGCGGAGCGAAGCTCCTTGGGCAGCGTGGTGGCCTCGTCGAACGAGCGGGCTTTCCGATCGAACACCCAACGGCGGAGCTGCTCGGTTCTATACGAGGGCTCGCCCCGCGCCTCCATCGCCGCTCCGACCCGTCGTGAGAAATCCTCTGGACCGAGTCCGAGAAGATCGGTACGACTCCGGCGGGCGAGGATCGGATGGGACGGATGATCGTCGGGTTCGGTCATCATCAGTCGGTTCGATCGTCAACAGCGGGTTCGGTCGTCGTCATCGGGGCTCAGGCCCGCTTGGCGCTGGTTGTCGACTCAGCTGCTGGTTGCCGGCCCTGCTGGTTGCCGGCTCCCCTACTGGTTGCTGGTCCAAAAGGCCGGAAATATACTGCGAGGCGTTCTACTTGTGCGTGCGTCACGCGTTCCTCCCAGCCTGCCAGAGGGTGCCGTGTCCCGGTTAGCCGTGAAACCTTGGTGAAGAAGCGCGTGGACGCATGGTGGCCCGTCGCCGCCTGGACCCTGGTCATACTCCTGCTTACTGCGATGCAGCTGCCGACATGGGCGAGCTTGTCCGGCTCGCACCTCGACAAGCTCGTACATTTCGGGCTCTACCTGGGGCTCGGGCTGACTCTGGGACGCGCGGCCGGCGTCTCCGGCTTCACGGGCGTCGGCGTGCTCCTGGGCTTGCTGCTGACCGGAATCGCGTTCGCGGCCATCGACGAGCTCCTGCAGAACTGGGTCCCGAGACGAGCGCCGCAGATGGCCGACTGGCTGGCCGATGTCGCGGGGTTGGTGACCGGGTACGTCCTCTACGTCGCACGGTGGAGACATCGATGGAAGACGGAAGCACGCCGGGCACGCCGGGCGTAGGCCGCGCGCTGACGACCTTCGCGACCGCGTGGAGGGACGCGCGTTGCGGAGATATCTCCGAAGCCTGGCTCGGCCGCCGCGTGAAGCTGGCGGGTTGGGTCCACCGCGTCAGGGACCTGGGGGGAGTCATCTTCGTCCAGATCAGAGATCGGGGGGGACTCGTCCAGCTCGCCTTCGGTCCGGACTGGTGTGACGCCGGGATGATCGCTGCGGCCCGGGACCTGAGCTCGGAGGATGTCGTCCAGGTCGAGGGTGACGTAGTCAGCCGGCCGCCGGAGGCCGTGAACCCGGAGATGGCGACGGGCTCGATAGAGGTCCACGTGGATGACTTCCGCGTGCTCTCGGAGGCCGCGCCCCTGCCGATCCTAGTGGCCGATGTGGATCAGGACGCGCTGCCGGCCGAGGAGCTCCGTCTCCGCCACCGGGTGCTGGACCTTCGCCGTCCGGAGATGATCCGGAACTTCGAGGTACGGCACGAAGCGGTCGCCGGAGCCCGCGAGGCTCTCTCGGAGGAGGGGTTCTTGGAGATCGAGACGCCGCTCCTCACGCGGCGGACGCCGGAAGGTGCGCGGGACTACCTGGTACCCAGCCGCGTGAATCCCGGCGAGTTCTACGCGCTTCCGCAGTCGCCTCAGCTCTACAAGCAGCTCCTGATGGTGGCCGGCTACGATCGCTATTTTCAGATCGCGCGCTGCCTGCGCGACGAAGACCTGCGGGCGGATCGGCAGCCGGAGTTCACGCAGGTCGACGTCGAGATGGCGTTCGTGGGCGTGGACGACGTTCTCGGCGTCTGCGAGCGCATGCTCCAGCGGATGTGGAGTCGGGCCCTCGGCCAGGAGCTTCACCTCCCCTTCCCACGACTCTCCCACGGCGAGGCGCTGGAGCTCTACGGGACCGACAAGCCCGACCTTCGGGTCGCCTGGAAACTGGCCGACCTCACCGACCTCCTCACCGGGCTCGGCTTCGGCATCTTCGATCACACGGCCGAGGCCGGAGGTCGG
>JAUWDL010000028.1 GCA_030608825.1 Gemmatimonadales bacterium | reverse complement strand
TGGTGATGCCGGGAGACAACGTGAACATGGACGTCGAGCTGATCACGCCGATCGCGATGGACACGGAGCTGCGCTTCGCGATCCGCGAGGGCGGCCGCACGGTCGGCGCCGGCGTCGTCACCGACATCGTCGAATAAAATGGCGGATAAGCTTCGGATCCGGCTGAAGGCGTTCGACCCCGCGGTCATCGACCAGACGGCCGCGGACATCGTTCGAACGGCCGAGAAGACGGGCGCCACGGTGAGCGGCCCGATCCCCCTTCCGACGCGGCGACAGCTGTTCACGGTCCTGCGCAGTCCTCACAAGGACAAGAAGTCGCGGGAGCAATTCGAGCTGAAGACGCACAAACGGCTGATCGACATCTACGACACGCGGGCCCAGACGATCGATGCGCTCACGAAGCTCGATCTCGCCGCCGGAGTGGATGTCGAGATCAAGGTTCAGTAGACGATGAGCGGACTGATCGGTAGGAAGCTCGGGATGACCCAGATCTTCACCGAGGACGGAACGGCCGTGGGCGTCACCGTCCTCGAAGTGGGCCCATGTCCCGTCGTGCAGGTCCGCACGCCGGAGCGCGACGGCTACAGCGCGATCCAGCTCGGCTTCGGGAGCCGGAGAGAGAAGCGTGTGCGCAGACCGGAGGCGGGTCATGCCGCCAGGGCGGGTCTCGACTACGTCCCGCAGGTCCTCGCGGAGTTCGAGCCGCAGGAGGGTCGAGAGTACGAGCCGGGAGAGCAGCTCACGGTCGACATGTTCGAGGTCGGGCAGCGGGTGAAGATCAGCGGCCGCACCAAGGGGCGTGGGTTCCAGGGGGTGGTGAAGCGGCACGGGTTCGGAGGCGGCCGCAAGTCCCACGGCGGCTCTTCGCACCTACGCTCACCGGGGTCGATCGGACCGGGCACCGACCCGTCACGCGTCATCAAGGGCCGCAAGATGGCAGGGCAGATGGGGAACACGGTGCGGACGGCGAGCAATCGACGCATCGAGCGAATCGACGCCGATAAGAACCTCCTGATGGTACGCGGCTCGGTGCCGGGTGCACGCGACAACATCGTGCTTATCCGGCTGGCGCGAAGGGGGGACTGACGAGATGGAAGCCAGAGCCTACAAGACGGACGGCACGCCCCACCCCGAAGGGGTCGAGCTGCCGGCATTCCCGTTCGACGGGACGGTAAACGAGGCCGTGCTGCACGACGTCGTGACCGCGATTCGGGCCCATGGCCGTCAGGGCAGCGCGTCCACGAAGACGCGCGGCTTTGTGAGCGGTGGAACCCACAAGCCTTGGCGGCAGAAGGGCACGGGCCGCGCCCGGGCCGGCACGATCCGCTCCCCGATCTGGCGGGGTGGGGGAGTCGTCTTCGGCCCGTCGCCTCGGAGCTACGATCAACGGACCCCGAGGAAGGTGAGGCAGCTGGCCCGGCGCAGCGCCCTGAACGCTCGGGCGCTGGAAGATCGCCTCGTCGTCATCGATCCGCTCGAGCTGGAGGAGCCGAAGACCAAGTCGATCGTGTCGCTTCTTGACCAGCTCGACGTCGGCTCCCAGAACGTGCTCTTTCTGACGGACGGCCTGAAGCGCCAGGTCTACCTCTCGGCACGCAACATCCCCAACGCGCAGGTACGGCCATGGGGAGAGGCTTCGGCGTACGACATCCTGTGGGCGGACGTCGTCATCGTGGAGGCCTCTGTTTTCGCGGTTGAGGAGGGGTCATGAGCCGCAGGCCGGGAGAGATACTTCTCCGTCCCGTCATCACCGAGAAGACCTCGACGCTTCAGTACGAAGGGACGAACGCCGGACCGCGCGCCAGATATGCGGATGACGAGCGCGATGTGAAGCCCAAGTACACCTTCGAGGTGGCGGCGGACGCGACCAAAGTGGAGATACGGAAGGCCGTCGAGCGGCTCTTCGAGGTCAAGGTGGTGAGCGTGCGAACGATGAACTGTCGCGGGAAAGACCGGCGGGTGGGTCGCTCGGTCGGACGTCGGCGGCACTGGAAGAAGGCCATCGTCGAAGTGGCGGAAGGCGAGATGATCGACGTGTTCGAGGGGGTCTGAGGATGCCGATCAAGAAGTTCCGGCCCGTCACACCCGGACGTCGGTTCCGCTCCGTGTCGACGTTCGACGACGTGACCCGTAAGGAGCCGGAGAGGTCGCTCACCGAAGGGCTCTCGAAGAAGTCGGGGCGCAACCACCACGGCCGAATCACCATGCGGCGGCGCGGTGGTGGGCACAAGCGCCGTTACCGACGAATCGACTTTCGGCGAGACAAGGACGGAATCCCGGCGCGCGTCGCCCACGTCGAGTACGATCCGAACCGCTCCGCTCGACTGGCTTTGCTCCACTACGCGGACGGTGAGAAACGATACATCGTGCGGCCGCGTGGCTTGGAGGTCGGCGACACCGTTTTCTCGGGGTCCGGCAGCGACATCCGCGTCGGTAACTCGCTTCCCCTGCGTGAGATCCCGCTGGGCACGACGGTCCATGCGGTGGAGCTCATCCCCGGCAAGGGGGCGCAGCTGGCCCGCTCGGCGGGCACCGCCGTTCAGGTGGTGGCGAAGGAAGCCGGCATGGTTTCGCTGAAGCTCCCGAGCACCGAGGTGCGGATGGTCCGCGAGGATTGCCGGGCGACGATCGGCCAGGTGGGTAACGTGGACCACGAGCTGGTGCGCTCCGGGAAGGCGGGCCGGTCGCGTTGGCTGGGCCGTCGGCCCAAGGTCCGCGGCGTGGCGATGAACCCGGTCGACCACCCGCTCGGAGGCGGCGAGGGGAAGGCCTCGGGCGGGCGTCCTCCGGTCTCTCCATGGGGGAAGCCCGAAGGCCGAAAGACGAGACGGCGCAAGAAGCAGAGCGACAAGTACATCGTACGCGGTCGTCGCCGGGGCAAGAGCACTAAGTAGAGGGCGTTCGATATGCCGAGAAGCGTCAAGAAGGGACCTTTCGTCGACGAGAAGCTGCTCGAAAAGATCGAGTTGATGAACAGCTCCGGCGAGAAGAGGGTCATCAAGACCTGGGCGAGGGCGTCCACGATCACCCCGGAGTTCGTCGGGCACACGGTCGCCGTGCACAACGGGAACAAGTTCATCCCGGTATACATCACCGAGAACATGGTCGGTCACAAACTGGGCGAGTTCTCTCCGACACGTCTCTTCCGGGGACACGGAGGGAGGCTGGCCAAGGACCGGCGGACGGCGCTGTGAGGACCGGATGCCGGCCAGCAGGCACGGATAGGTAGATGGAAGCGAGAGCGATAGCACGTCACGTGGGGATGTCGGCGAGGAAGATGCGCCTTGTTATCGATCAGATTCGCGGGCACGACGTGAACGACGCGTACGCGATCCTCCGTTTCTCGAAGAAGGCCGCGGCGCGGCCGATCGACAAGGCGCTGCGCTCCGCGGTGGCCAACGCCGTCTACAAGGCCGACGAGGCGGGCGAGGTTCTCGACGTTGACGAGCTGTTCGTTCGAGAGGCGTACGTGAACGAGGGCCGGACCCTACGACGATACCGCGCGAGGGCATATGGCCGCGCGACGACCATTCGTCGACGGATGAGCCACGTGACCGTGGTCGTCGACACCAAGGAGGAGTAAGCGTGGGTCAAAAGACGCATCCGTACGGGTTTCGCCTCGGGGGGATCAAGCCCTGGAAATCGCGTTGGTACGCGCAGGGCAAGCTCTTTCCGCAGCTCCTCGAGGAGGATGAGAAGCTCCGTCGATATCTGGGCGCGAGACTCGGCCACGCGGCCCTGTCCGCGGTCGACATCGAGCGCAAGCCGTCGAAGATCGTGGTCACGATCCACACGGGCCGGCCCGGCGTCGTGATCGGCAAGCGCGGCGCGGAAGTCGACAAGCTGCGCGACGAGCTTTCCCTGCTCACCGATGCCGAGGTGTCGATCAACGTCGAAGAGGTGAAGCGCCCGGAGGTGGATGCGCAGCTTGTCGCCGACAACGTGGCTCACCAGCTCACGCAGCGGATCAGCTTCCGTCGCGCGATGAAGCGCGCGGTGCAGGCAGCGATGCGCTCGGGTGCCGAGGGGATCCGGATTCAGTGCGGAGGGAGGCTGGGGGGAGCGGAGATCGCCCGCACCGAGGGCTACCACGAAGGCCGCGTGCCCCTGCACACGATGCGTGCCGATATCGACTACGCGCAGAAGACGGCCACAACGACGTTCGGAACGATCGGCGTGAAGGTCTGGGTTTTCAAAGGCGAGGTAGTCGAGGATCGGAGAGGGCAGACGTATACGGCCGGGGGGCGTAGATAACCGATGCTTCAACCGAAGCGGGTCAAGTATCGCAAGCTCCAGAAGGGTCGCCTGCGAGGGAATGCCACTCGGGGGAACAAGATCTCTTTCGGGGACTACGGGCTCCAGGCAATCGAGAAGGGCTGGATCTCGAACCGACAGATAGAGGCCGCGCGTGTCGCCATGACGAGGCACATCAAGCGCGGAGGGAAGGTGTGGATACGGATCTTCCCGGATCGGCCGATTACCCGCAAGCCCGCGGAGACTCGCATGGGCAAGGGAAAGGGAAACCCGGAGGGTTGGGTCGCGCCGGTGAAGGCGGGACGGATCCTCTTCGAGCTGGAGGGGGTCGCGACGCCGATCGCCAAGCGTGCGATGGAGCTCGCCTCGGCGAAGCTCCCCGTAAGGACGAACTTCGTGATCCGAGAAACTGACTGATGGATGCCGAGGCGATTCGCGAGCTTACCGACGAGGAGATCGCGGAGGAGATTCGCCAAGCGGAGGAAGAGCTGTTTCGCCTCCGTTTTCGGAAGGCCTATCAGGAGTTGGAGAGCTCGGCGCTGCTGCGAACGAGGCGGCGGGAGCTCGCCCGGCTCAAGACGATACATCGTGAGCGGCAGCTATTGTCGCCGGAGAGTGCGGAATGAGAGCTGAAGCGGCGGACTCAGCGAGCCGGACCAAGACGCGGCAGGGCACGGTCGTGAGCGACCGCATGGACAAGACCGTCGTCGTGTCCGTGCAGAGGCAGCTGGCTCACCCGCTCTACGGCAAGAGGATCACGAGACGCTCCCGGTTCTATGCGCATGACGAGGCCAACGAGTACCGGACCGGGGATGTCGTCGTCATTGAGGAGACCAGGCCACTGTCGAAGCAAAAGCGCTGGCGTGTGACTCGTCTCGTGGAGCGGTCGGAGTAGGACGATGATCCAGCAGGAGACCGACGTTCGGATCGCAGACAACTCAGGAGCCCGCCGGGCGAGGTGCATCCGTGTGCTTGGCGGATCGGGGCGGCGGTATGCTCGGCTGGGCGATGTCATCGTCGTCACGGTCAAGGATGCGATTCCGGGCGGACTGGTGAAGAAGGGTGACGTCGTGCGGGCGGTGGTCGTGCGGACCGCCAAGGAGACCCGAAGGGGCGACGGCAGCTACATCCGGTTCGACGAGAACGCAGCTGTCCTCATCAGCGACGCGGGCGAGCCACGGGCGACCCGCATCTTCGGGCCGGTCGCGCGCGAGCTCCGGGACAAGCGGTTCATGAAGATCGTTTCGCTGGCACCGGAGGTAATCTGATGGCGCGGCAGAGGGTCCACGTGCGCCGCGGCGATCGGGTGAAGGTGATCGCGGGCAACTACAAGGGCGTCACGGGGCAGGTGCTGACCGTGATTCCGGCGGAGAACCGCGTCATCGTAGAGGGCGTGAACGTGCGCAAGCGACATCAGCGACCTTCGCAGCAGAACCCGGAAGGCGGCATCGTCACGTTCGAGGCCTCGATCGACGCCTCGAACGTGATGCTGATCGATCCGACGACGGAGGATGCGACGCGGGTGAGAACCCGCATCGACAAGGACGGGACGAAAGAACGGATATCCGTGCGATCGGGCAATCCGATCCCGACGGCCGAGTAGGGACAAGAGGCGGCAGGTAGCAGGTAGATGACCGAGAACGATTCCAAGCCGAGGCTCCGCCGGCATTACGACGAGCAGGTGCAGCCGAGGCTGCAGGAGATCTTCGGGTTCGACAACCCGATGGAGATTCCGCGGCTCGAGAAGATCGTCATGAACACCGGTCTCGGCGACGCCAAAGACAATCCCAAGCTGCTGGATTCGGTGGTCAACGAGCTGGCGGTTGTCTCCGGCCAGCGTCCGGTCGTGACCCGATCCCGGAAGGCGATCTCGAACTTCCGGCTTCGTGAGGGCATGCCGGTGGGCGTCAAGGTGACGCTTCGCGCCGCACGCATGTACGAGTTCCTCGACCGGTTCATCAGCACTGCCGTGCCGAGGATACGAGACTTCAGAGGCTTCAACAGCCGCGCCTTCGATGGGCGGGGCAACTACACGGTCGGAGTACGAGAGCAGATGATCTTCCCCGAGGTCGACTACGACGAGATCGTCAGAATCCACGGGATGGACATCACCTTCGTCACAAGCACGAACAAGGACGACGAGGCGCTCGTTCTACTCCGCGAATTGGGTATGCCCTTCCGGGGCGAGACTCCCGTAATCGTTTAACCCGGCGCGAGCCGCGGACTGGTCGGAGGCGATGGCGAGAAAAGCCTTGGTCGAGAAGGCGAAGAGAGACCCGAAGTTCAGCAGTCGAAAGATCCGGCGCTGCAACCGGTGTGGGCGGGTAAGGGCCTATATCCGGAAGTTCGGCCTCTGCCGCATCTGCTTCCGGCAGATGGCGCTGAACGGAGAGATTCCAGGTATTCGCAAGGCGAGTTGGTGAGTCGATGAGCTTGAATGACCCCATTGCCGACATGCTTACGCGCGTGCGAAACGCCGGTCAGGCCGGTCATCGCCGCGTGGACATGCCGGTGTCGAAGCTGAAGATGGAAGTAGCCCGCATCCTCGCGGAGAACCACTTCATCCACACGTACAAGATGCTGGACGACGGCCATCACGGAGTCCTCCGCTTGTACCTGAAGTACACGGAGGATGGCCGACCGGTGATCCGGGTCCTGGAACGGGTGTCGAGGCCTGGCCTGCGTCGGTACGTCGGCGCGGACGACGTGCCGAGGGTCCTGTCCGGCATGGGCATCGCCATCCTCTCCACCTCAAGAGGTGTGATGACGGATCGAGACGCTCGCGCCGCTCGGATCGGCGGCGAACTGCTCGCCACCGTCTACTAGCCATGTCGAGAGTCGGCAAGAAGCCCGTTCAGATCCCTGATGGCGTCGAGGTGAAGGTGGACGGTTCGACCCTGAGTGTGAAGGGGCCGAGGGGTGAGCTTCAGCGCACCTTCGATTCCGAGATGAGCCTCGAGGTGCAGGATGCCGCGCTTGTGGTGAGACGACCGACGGATCAGAGTCGGCACCGAGCCCTGCACGGTCTCACCCGAAGCCTCGCGGCCAACATGGTCGAAGGCGTGTCGAAGGGGTTCGAGCGCACGTTGGAGATTCACGGCGTGGGGTACAAGGCGGAGGCGCGTGGAAAAGAGCTCGTCTTTCACGTCGGCTACAGCCATCCCGTCGAGGTGAAGCCACCGGAGGGGATCGAGCTGTCCCTGGAGTCGCCCACACTGGTTCACGTTCGGGGAATCGACAAGCAGGCGGTAGGACAGGTGGCGGCGGAGATTCGGGCCATACGTCCGCCCGAGCCCTACAAGGGCAAGGGGATTCGCTACCGTGATGAGTACGTGCGCCGCAAGGCCGGCAAGGCCACGGTGGGCGGTCTCTAGCCCACCGCATGAGGAACTGAGCATCGAATGACGCAGAACGACAGGACCATAGAGCGTCGCCTCAAGCGCAGGCGGCGGCACTACGGCATACGGAAGAAGATTCGGGGCACGGCGGGCCGGCCGCGCCTGGTGGTGTTTCGCAGCCATCGTCACATGGAGGGGCAACTCGTGGATGACGATCAGAGCCGAACCCTGCTCGGCGTCTCCACTCTTTCCGCGGCCGTGGATGCTGCCGAGCCGACGGGCGACGAGAAAACTCCCGATGCGGGCGGATCGAAGGTCAGAGAAAGTTACGCGGCGGGACAGCTTCTGGCGGAGCGCGCTCTGGAGGCCGGCGTGACCGAGGTGGTTTTCGACCGGGCCGGATATCGCTTCCAGGGGCGTGTGAAGGCGTTCGCCGAGGGAGCCCGCGCAGGCGGCTTGCGCTTTTAGGTCCGAGTAATGGGAGAAGGAAACTGATGGCAAGAGGAAGGCGTCGCGAAGACGACAACATTCGCGAGAGCGTGATACACATCAATCGCGTCTCCAAGGTCGTGAAGGGTGGTCGCCGTTTCTCCTTCACCGCGCTCGTCGCCGTGGGTGATGGACAAGGAAAGGTCGGAACGGCCCTTGGGAAGGCGAACGAGGTGGCCGAGGCGATCCGCAAGGCGATCGAGCAGGCGCGTCAGTCGATGAATGAGGTACCGATCGTCAACGGGAGCATTCCGCATGAGACGATCGGCCGGTATGGCGCTGGCCGCGTGCTGTTGAAGCCGGCCGGACCCGGCACGGGCGTGATCGCGGGCGGCCCGGTACGGGCGGTGCTGGTGTGCGCCGGCGTACAGGACATCCTCACGAAGAGCCTCGGCTCCAACAACCCGATCAACATGGTCCGGGCAACGATAGCGGGTCTAGAAGGGCTCGTGACTCCCGAGCAGATTGCCCATGAACGAGGCGTCGACATCGAGGTGATTCGGGAGGCGATGCGTGGCTAGGCAGCTGCGGATTCGTCAGGTCAAGAGCGGAATCAACAGCCAGCGTGGGCAGCGTGAGACGCTACGCGCGCTCGGGCTGCGGCATCATCAGGATGTGGTCGTGAAGCAGGACCACCCGGCGATCCGCGGGATGATCGGTAAAGTCCGTCATCTGGTCGTCGTGGAAGAGCTGGACGGAAGCGATGAGTGAGAAGAAGGTCAGCTTGGCGGACCTGTCGCCGGCAGCCGGGGCACGCGGGACCCGAAGGCGGGTGGGCCGCGGTCCGGGCTCCGGAAGCGGCAAGACGTCGGGCAGGGGTCACAAGGGCCAGAAGTCGAGGTCGGGAGGATCCATCCCAGCCTGGTTCGAGGGCGGGCAGATGCCGCTCTATCGCCGGGTTCCGAAGAGAGGCTTCAAACCACTGCGGCGGGTGGAGAACCAAGTCGTCAACGTGAGTCAGCTTGCGCAGCTCGAGGAGACCGAGATCTCCCCGGAGGTCCTGCGGGCGCACGGTCTCATCGGCTCACTTCGGCGGCCGGTCAAGGTGCTCGGCGTCGGGGAGCTGGACAGGGCCGTTACGGCCCAGGCGCACGCGTTCAGCGCCGCGGCGCGGCAGAAGATCGAAGGATCTGGCGGTAGCGCCCAGGTCATCGCCTTTCGATCGGGTAACGAGCCGAGCGACTGAGGATGTCGAACGGTTCGAGCGCCGTGCGCGCGATTCCGATGATCTTC
>JAUWDL010000264.1 GCA_030608825.1 Gemmatimonadales bacterium | reverse complement strand
AGTTGATCGATGGCGGTTCGGAGCTAGCGGGGCGGCAGTCCTTCCCTCACCTAGGCTGCGCGATTCGTCGCCAGACTTGGGCGCAGGCCCCGCTCTTCGGGCGAGCATTAGGGTCCCCGTGGCCGATCCGCCACCCAAGAGTACGAGGATCGTCGCGTTGGCTATGGCGGTCGAGACGGACCACGCGTGCCAGGCGTTTATGGCAAGAACCCCAAAGAGGAGAAGCCCGGCTCCAGCACCCAGCGCGGCGAAGCGGGGGAGCGAGAGCTTGTCGAACGAACGGCCGCGTGCGGTGATCGCCAGAAAACCAGAGAAGGCCACACCTATCGGGAAGGCCCAGATTGAGCTCTTGATGGCCATCACGAGCATCTCCTGACCCGAAGCGCCCCCAGGGAGCAGCCACACGAGCCCGGCAATCATCGAAGCGACAACGCCGACAACCGCGGCGAAGGTCAGTCCCGTACCGATCATCCCACGGATGACCCTCAGCCAACGCGGCATAAATGACCTCCATATGCGGTTTCACTTTGCACCGCCAAGTACGCTCGCCGACGGAGCGGTGTCAACGATTGGGGAACGGGTGAGGGATTCGCTGTAAGCAGTACCAACGAGGGCGAATAGCTCAGTCTGGTCCAGAGCGCCTGCCTTACAAGCTTCCTATGTAAGTACAGGGGCTTGCTTAACTTACATAGTTTGCGCGCTTCTATTAGCTATCCTAGCTAATCCTTCCGAGCTCGATTAGCTAACCTAGCTAAGCCGAACCCGCCCAAGAACCCGCCCAAGTGCTTCTCCGATGGCTCTCCGTCAGGCCAGATTCGTTGCGTACGTGATGGGCAAGCACCAGAATGAAAGGCCCGTCACCGGGCCAGGTCCCTTTCTCCAAGCAAAGACAGCGATGTCGTACCTGAAGAAGCTGATCCACGAGATTCACCACCGGTCGCTCTGGCAGGTGATCGTCATCTACCTGGGCGCTTCCTGGTTGGTCCTGCAGGCGGTGGACACTTTGGCCGGAGCGCTCAGCCTGCCCGACTGGGCTCCTCCGATGGCGCTGTTCGCCCTTATCGTGGGCTTCCCCATCGTCCTCGCGACCGCCTTCGTACAGGAGGGAATGGGCGGGAGTGCTCGGACAGAACCGGCCGCGCCGGCGCCCGACCAGGATCAGACGGGGACAGCGCCGACGCCATCTCCGCTCGAGATCGACGTGGCCCAGGCTGGGAAGGAGACCCGTCCACGCCACCACATCTTCACGTGGCGCAACGCGCTGCTCGGCGGTGCGGCCGCCTTCACCCTACTCGGAGTCATCACGGCCGCCTGGATTATCATGCGAACCTTGGGGATCGGGCCGGCAGCCACGCTCGTGGCCCGCGGCATCCTGGACGAACGCGCTCCGATCGTCCTGGCCCAATTCTCGGGGCCCGATCCTTCAATCGCCACCGCCGCGACCGAGGCCCTTCGCATCGACCTGTCGCAGTCGGACGTGATCGCGCTCGTCGACCCGGCGTCGCTCACCGAGGCGCTCGCCCGCATGGAGCGCAGCCCGGATGAGAAGCTCACGCTGGAGATGGCCCGGGAGGTGGCGGTGCGCGAGGGCTACGCAGCCGTCATCGCGGGCGAGATAACGGCGGTCGGCAACGGCTACGTGCTGACATCCCGGATCGTCGATGCCGCGAGCGGCCAGACCCTGGCGTCCGACCGGCAGTCGGCCGCGAACGCCGATGAGATCATCCCGGCGATCGACCGCCTTTCCGCTCGTATGCGGGAGCGTGTCGGTGAATCGTACTCCGACCTGCGCGCCGACGAGCCCCTCCACCAGGTGACCACAGGCTCCCTCGAAGCGCTCCAGAAGTACTCGGAAGCCATCGAGATCTTCGAGGTCGGAGGCGACGAGCCGGTCGGGAATGCGCTGCTGGAAGAGGCCGTGGAGCTCGATCCCGGTTTCGCGATGGCGTGGCGCAAGCTGGGTCTGACACGGACCGGCGGGCGAGCACGTCGGATCGAGGCGATGGAAAAGGCGTTCGAGTATCGCGATCGGCTCACCGAGCGAGAGCGCCTGCTGACCGAGGCGACCTACTACACCCAGATCTCGCGCGACTACCAGGCGGCGATCACGGCCTACGAGCGGTTGATCGAGCTGGACCCGAACGACTCTTGGGCGCTCAACAACATCGGGGTCGTGTACAGCGGGCTGGGCAACTATGCCCTCGCCGAGCAGTACTACGAGCGCGCGAGCGCAGCCGACTCGACCGGCGTGTTGCCGTTCCGCAACGCGGCCCACATGGAGATCAACCAGGGCAAGCTCGATGAGGCGGAGGCCACGCTCGACGGGATCTTCGAGAGATTTCCGAACGACCTGAGCCTGGCGGGGATGGGGATCGAGGTGGAAACGAACCGTGGAGACTACGAGGCCGCGGTGGCGGCGACTGAACGGTTCGATCAACTGCCGGCCGACCCCGCGGTTCTGATGAGCAAGACCAATTGGCTGGCGACGATTGCCGCCACGCAAGGCCGCCTCGCGGAAGCCGAAGCTCTGGCCGTCGAATCGGCGCGGCACCACGAGGAATCGGGTCGGGCGTTTCCGCTGCTCAGCATGGCGGAGGACCTTGTATGGGTGGACATGATTGTGCGCGAGGACACGGTTCGCGCCGGGGAGCGGCTCGCTGCGTTCATGGAAGAGGACGGATTCTACGGCGCGGACCCCCTCAGTCGCCCCTACGTCGAAGTCCTGGACTTGCTGTCGAACACCGGCAGCCGGGTGGACGTCGAGTCCTGGATCGCCGAGTTCGAATCCGAGGTTCCGGCCGAGTATCGCCAGGACCTGGACGACCGGTACCTGGCTTGGGAGGGAGTCCTGCTGGCCCGCGAGGGACGATACGACGAGGCGATCTCGACGCTTCGCCGCCGCGAGCATCGCGCGTGCACGCTCTGTCGGTACAGTCCGCTCGCGCAGGTTTACGATCAGGCGGGCGCACGGGACTCCGCGATCGCCTATTACGAGGGTTACGTGAACGCGTTTGACAGCCACAGGGCGTTCTGGGATGCGAGCCGGCTCGGCCCTGCGCTGGAGCGGCTCGGCGTTCTGTACGACGAAGCCGGCGACCTCGAGAACGCGGCCCTCTACTACGCCCGCTTCGTCGAGCTCTGGAAAGAGGCCGATGCCGAGCTTCAGCCTCGCGTAGAGGCCGCGCAGCAGCGCTTGAACGAAATCTTCGCGGAACGGGGCTAAGGCCGGCCACCTCTGAGCCTGTCGGAGCGCGAGGGCAAGAGATTAGCTGTTAGAAGCACGGGCGAATAGCTCAGTCTGGTCCAGAGCGCCTGCCTTACAAGCGAGCCAGAGATCCACCCATTTCCGGCAATTACCCGTAGTTCAGC
>JAUWDL010000232.1 GCA_030608825.1 Gemmatimonadales bacterium | reverse complement strand
ATCGGTGTCCGCTCCGCTCCGATCTTCCACGGCTACGGCGTGGGCAAGGATGACTCGAAGGCGGAGCTGGAGCGGTTCTTCCGCAAGATCGACGCGGGGCTCCGCGACCTCCTGGGGGATGATCTGGCTCCGCTGATCCTGGCTGCCGTGGACTATTATCACCCGATCTACCATTCGATCAGCCGGCTGGACAACCTGACGAAGGAGGGCATTCAGGGGAACGTCGTCGCCTGGAGCGATGAGCGATTGCACGACGCCGCGTGGCCCATCGTCGAGAGCGACGCGATGCGGAAGGTGCGGCTCGCCGGCGAGCTCTGGGAGGCAGCCTTCAAGCAGGACAAGACCGAGGCCGACCTGTCGGCCGCCGGGCGGTTCGCCGTCGGCGGGAGAATTCGTCTTCTCATGGCCGAGCGGGGCCGGCGGTTATGGGGCCGGCTGGACCGTGAGACGGGAATCATCGAGTTCGTTCAGGAGGCCGGCAACGATCCGGGCGAGAACGCCGTGGAGCTGCTCGACGAGCTGGCGGAGGTGGTGATCCTGAGAGGAGGAAACGCGCTGGTGCTCTCGGCCGAGTGGATGCCCACGGACACGGGCGTCGCCGCGGTCCTCAGGTGACGACCGTTCGCAGCAATACGCCGCCGGAGAAGGCGTTTCGCCCGGTAGCCGATCCGACGAGGATGCGTGGAGGCCTGCCCATCCCTAGCTAAACATGGTACTTACGAGCAAGGGGAGTGGCGGAACGAGGGTTGAGAGCGTGAGGTGATCCGGAAGGAGGGTTCGCGTGATTCTACCGAACGTGCGGATGTCCTTTGGACGGAACGAGGCCCGCTGGCTCGTGCTTCTGCTGGGAGACGGGGATGCGCGCGGGCGGCGGCACTGGGAAGAGGTCCTGGCCGACGAGGGAATCGACGCGCTGCTCGATGATCCTCGTGCGGCGGATGTCGTGCTCCGGCACCGCGGGCTCCTTCTCGCGCCCCCGCGACTGGTGCTGTATGTCCTGATTCGGCAAGCTTTCCTGGAGCGAGGTCTCGAGAGCCGCATGCTCGCGGACTACACGACGGCTCTCGTCTTCGAGTTCGGCAAGCGGGATCGCTCCTACCGGATCGCCGATCATGACGAGAAGGAATACCGCTATCTGGTGGACGTGCTCGCCGACCTGGCCGACGCCGACGGTCGTCGGGCGTTCCTCCTCCGTGCCCACCTCGGCAACTTCGCGCTCTGGCTGTCGGGCCTCTTTCCCGACCACATCGTTGCCAGAGTCCACCGCATGGGCGGTCCCGGCCTCGACTACTACGAGGAGATGGGCCGAACCGGCTTCCGCCTCGCGGCCGGCGATCCGCACGCGGGCCATCGCTCGTTAGGCGAGCTGTACGAGAATGCCGCGGAGGCGTTTCCATCGGTGCGGCGAGCCCTCAACCTGTTCTCCGACCGGAATCTGTTTCCGATTCCGAGCTCCCCCGTCGATCGCTTTCTGCGGCAAACGGCCGACGGCTTCGATCTCGCGCACCGGGAATGAACCGAGACGATTGAAGCGGCGTGCGGTCCGGTCTATCTTGTTCTCACCATGGTGAGAATGAGGGCCACGATCGGATGAGAGCCGTCGAGACCAGGCCGCCCCTTGGGTGTGCCGCCGTGATGATGGGCGTGTTCCGCGCCGTCCTGCAGGAGGATCATCTCCCGGTGACCCAGCAGCGAGAGGCGATCGCCCAGGTTCTCTTCGAGTCGGGCCGCCACCTCTCGGCCGAGGACATCGTCGAGAAGCTCAGGGAAGGCGGTGAGAGCGTCGGCAAAGCGACGGTCTACCGAACCCTGAACCTGCTCGTCAAGGTCGGACTCGCGGTCGAGCACGACTTTGACGAAGGCTTCAAGCGCTACGAGATGAGCGCCGGGCCGTCGCGTCACGATCATCTCATCTGTACGTCGTGCGGCACGGTGGTCGAGTTCCAGAGCTCCGATCTCGACGACCTCCAGGCCGAGGTGGCGGGCTCTCACGGATTCCACATTCTGACGCGGCAGGTGAAGCTCTACGGTCTCTGCCCGGCCTGCGAGGAGTCGGCCGATGCGGAGCTTCTTCGGGCCGGCTGAGGCGGAATCCACGAGTGACCGCCCGCGAGCGGCTCCGCGACCTTCTGGCCGAGCGATCTTTCCGCACCGGCTCTTTCACGCTCGCTTCGGGAGCGACCAGCGACTACTACATCGACTGCAGGGCCACGACCATGCACGCGGAGGGTCTCGCCCTCGTCGGTGAGGTGGGTCTCGAGGCTCTGACGGAGTTGGGCTGGGCGCCGGACCTGGTCGGCGGCCTCACGATGGGTGCGGATCCGATCGCCTACTCGATGGCCGCGGAGAGCTGGCGGCGTGGGAAGCCGATACATGCCTTCTCGGTTCGGAAGCGGCCGAAGCGGCACGGCACCGGGCAGCGGATCGAAGGTTGCTTCGAGCCCGGAGCGCGGGTCGTCGTGGTGGAGGACGTGATCACCAGCGGCGGGTCCGCCCTGCAGGTCTGTGAGGTGGTGGCGCAGGCCGGGGGCGCGGTGCTGGGGGTACTGGCCTTGGTGGATCGGTGTGAAGGAGGCTTGCGGGCGATCGAGGACTCGGGCTTCGACACGAAGGCCCTGTACACGCCCGACGACCTCCGCGCAGCTTTGTCTTCGTGATCCGCAGGACGCTTCTCTTCCTCAGCGGGCAGGATAAGCTCAAGCACATCCTCTTCCGACTCCCTGGCTCGCGGGGCGTCTCGCTTCGATTCGTGGCCGGCGACACGCTCGAGGACGCCGTACGCGCGGCGGCGAGGCTCAACGAGGCGGGCCTGCGCGTCACCCTCGACTTCCTGGGCGAGAGCGTATCCGATCACGATGAAGCGCGGACCGCCGCCAGGGCCTACGGAGCGAGCCTCGAAGCGATCGACGACAGCGTGGCCGAGTCCACGATTTCGCTCAAGCTCACCCAGCTGGGCCTGGATATCGATGAAGCGTTCTGCGAGAGCAACCTGCGCTCGATCGTCGAGCGGTCGGAGCGTTTGGGGAACTTCGTGCGAATCGACATGGAGAGCTCCGCCCACACCGAACGCACGCTGCGGGTATTCCGGAGGGTCTTCGACGATCACCGGAACGTGGGGATCGTCATTCAGTCGTATCTGAGGCGCAGCGAGCAGGACATTCGAGAGCTGGTAGCGCTGGGAGCTCCCGTCAGGCTGTGCAAGGGTGCCTATCAGGAGCCCCCATCGGTAGCGTTCCAGAGTCGCGAGGAGGTCGACGCCAGCTTCGTGTCGCTGATGCGGCTGCTGCTCGATGGAGGTGCCCCCGCGGCGATCGCCACGCACGATGACCGGATGATCCAGGCCACCATCGAGCATCTCTCGAGAGCCGGACTCGGCGCGGATGCCTTCGAGTTCCAGATGCTGTACGGGGTTCGGCGTGACTACCAGCTTCAGCTCGTGGAGGATGGCTACGGGATGCGGATCTACGTTCCCTACGGTTCGCAGTGGTATTCCTACCTGATGCGCCGGATGGCGGAGCGCCCGCAGAACCTGCTCTTCGGCATGCGCGCCGTGCTGGGGCGTTGACCCTTTCCAACCCGCTCGCTAAAGAGATTGGTAGGAAATAGCGAGGGCGGCCGGGGTACTTTGACGGACGAACCTCGGTGTCCGCGTGGATGTGGCCATGCGGAGCCCCGCTGGATGTCCGCGAGCACCACGACCCCCTCGTCGG
>JAUWDL010000268.1 GCA_030608825.1 Gemmatimonadales bacterium | reverse complement strand
CTGCTCGCAAGGTGAACCGGAGGGCCCGAGCGGCGCCATCGGGTTCGACATTACGGACCGCCCGTCGTTTGTACTGATCACTCTCGATACGACCCGGGCGGACCATCTCGAGCCGTACGGAGCCGAGAACGTCGAGACTCCGGCGTTGTCCAAACTGGCGGAGAATGGCATTGTCTTCGAACGTGCGTTCGCCACCTCCCCGATTACGGCGCCGACTCACGCGTCGTTGCTCACCGGCCTCTACCCACGGCGGCACGGCATCCGCGACAATTTGACCCACCACCTTCGCGACGACGTTCCGACGCTCGCCGAGTGGCTCTCCATGGCAGGCTATCGGACCGCCGCCTACGTATCCGCAGCGGTTTTGGAGCGTCGCTACGGCCTGGACCAGGGTTTTGACGTCTATGACGATCGGATCCGTTCCTCTACAACAAACTTTGAAAGGCGGATGACACTCGAGCGTCGGGCCGGGGCAACCACCGATCGCGCTCTCGCTTGGCTCGACACGCTCGGCGGTGACGAACCATATTTTCTCTGGGTCCATTTCTACGATCCCCACGTTCCCTACTCGCCGCCTTCGCCGTGGGCGGAAGAGTATCGGGACCAGCCTTACGACGGTGAGATCGCCTATATGGACTCGCAGATCGGACGCCTGCTACAGCACCCGAGAGTGGGCGGCGACGACGTCATGGTGATGGCGGTCGGAGATCATGGCGAGAGCCTCGGCGAGCACGGCGAAGCTACTCATGGGCTCCTGGTCTACGACTCCACCCTCCGAGTCCCTTGGATACTGAGGCTACCGGGTGGACCCTCCGGCGTTCGGATCAACGCGCCGATCAGCCAGGTGGACCTGGTGCCGACAGTCATGGACCTCCTGGCCCTCGATCCGAAACCCGACTGCGAAGAGCTCGATGGGCGGAGCCTCGTGCCGATCCTCCGCGGCGAAGACTGGACGCCGGAACGCTTGCTCTTCGCCGAAACGGAAGCGCCGTTCTTCTCCTACGGCTGGTCGCGTCTTCGGACCGTTCGCCAGGGCGCCATGAAATTCATCGATGCGCCGGTGGTGGAGCTCTACGACCTCGGCCGGGATCCAGACGAGCTGCAAAACCTTGCGGCCGACCGGACGACAGATGTGCGTCGCCTTGCGCTTGAAATCGAGAAGTGGGCGGCACAAGCGGACGACGTCGACAGTACCGTAACCGTCGACTCCGAGACGGCGGAACAGCTTCGCGCCCTGGGATATATCGCCGGCGATCCCGGGCGTCCGGAAGGGCAGGGTCGCGGCAATCCGGTCGAGCTGCTCGCCGTCCACCGGGAGCTGCAAGCGGTCGGCAGGTTGTTGAGGTCGGGTCAACCCCAGGAAGCCGCGCAACGGGCGCAATACGCGTTGACCATGGACCCCGAGAACCTGACCGCCCTCCGAGACCTCAGTCAAGCGCTCCTTCTACTCGGCCGCATGGACGAGGCGGCGGCAGTGGCCGCGAGGGCAAGCGCCGCGGCACCCTGGAGCGGTCAAGCGCTCGCCACCGAGGCGGATGCAGAGATTCACCGCGGGCGACACCAACGTGCCCTCGATCTCCTCGACCGCGCGCTCGAGTTGAACGACCGTCTCTTGGAGGCTCGATTGGAGCGGAGCCGGTGCCTGGCCTCCCTGGGCAGGAACGACGAGGCGGTTGCGGAGCTCGCACCACTGCTCGAGGCATCCCCCGATAACAACTGGGTGGCGTTGCGCTACGCGGAGATTGTCGAGCTCGCGTCGGGAGACTACAACGCCGCAGAGCGGCGGCTGCGAACGGTCATCTCCCGGAACCCATCCTTCGCCCAGGCCTGGCTGCTTCTCGGCACGGTGCTCACGAGCGCCGGTCGGGCCTCGGATGCTGTCTCGGTATACCGCGAGGCCATCGCGAGCGGAGTCGCCGACCTCGATCTCCCGGCCCGCCTCGCCCTGCTGCTCGCCGAGGCCTCCGATCCGGCGGCCGAGACAGCGCTGCGCGAGGCGATTCGATCCAGCCCAGCGGTACGCACGGATCTTCACCTCGCCCTCGGCGAGCTGCTCTCGGCGCAAGGCCGCAGGGACGAGGCGCGACAACAGTTCGAGAACGCCAGCGCCGCGCCGGCTCATACCGTGGGCACACGCAATTCCAAAGGTATGGCGTTGCTGCGGCTCGGCCTGATCGATGAAGCGGAGACCGTGTGGCGGGAGCTGACGCGGGATCACCCTGAATTCAGTCGCGCCTGGCTGAATCTGGCATTGGTGTCGATCGAGCGCCAGGACTGGTCCGAAGCCGAACGATTCGCCCGGACCGCCATCGCCAGAGAGCCGACCGCGGCCGGGGCCTGGAACAACCTCGGTATCGCGCTCGAAGAGCTTGGCCGCACACAAGAGGCGGAGACTGCCTACCGACGCGCGGGTGAGATCGACACAAGAGACTCTCGAGCGCTCTTCAACCTCGGGATCCTCCTCCGCACCAGCTCCCGTTATGAGGAGGCCGCGATTGTTCAGCAGGAGGTCTTGGCTCGAAACCCGGCGCACAGTGGTGCCCACTTCGAGCTCGGGATGCTCTACGCCGGGTTTCTTGGCGACATCGAGCGGGCGAAGGTACACCTGCAGGCGACGATCGACGCCGACCCCAACCACCCGCGGGCGAAGCAGGCCCGGTTCGTGCTCGACCAGCTTCCCTGATCGAATCAGCGCCTCTGAGAAGCCTGACGGAGCTCCTGCGCCATCGCGAGCGCGCGATCACGACGCGGTCCCGGCTCCGCTCGGACCGCATATCTTTCGAGATAATCCACAGCCTGTGCCGGGCGTCCGGCCTGGGCGTGGGCGACGCCGAGATTGTAGATGACCTGGAGCGCCATCGGGTTGATCTGGAGGGCTCGCTCCCACGCCTCAATCGCGGCATCTGGATCGCCCTGACTCCCGCGGACGGACCCAAGCGCGTTCCAACCGTCGAACGACGCCGGATTGCCGGCAACAGCTTGCTCGAAGTAACTCTCCGCCTCCGCCAGCCTGCCTTCGCTCATGGCAGCAAAGCCAAGGTTGAGCTTGATCGTCGGGTCGGTCGGAGAGACTCGGTGTGCACGCTCGAGCCACCTCCTCGCCTCCTCCAATCGGCCGCGAGCCATCGCCGTCCTGCCGAGCGCCACCAGAATTCCGGGATCATCGGTATCGTCAAACCCCTTGAGCACGGTCTCGGCGTTGTCGATCTCGCCGAGCCGCAAATAGGTCATGGCGAGCTTCGCAACGATCGCTTCGTCCCGGATGCCCTCGTCGAGGGCGCGTGACAACAATTCCGCGGCTTGGCCGGGTTCTCCGCGGGCGATCAGAATATCG
>JAUWDL010000114.1 GCA_030608825.1 Gemmatimonadales bacterium | reverse complement strand
CCCCCTTCAGAGCGCCCTTTCCCATCCTCTCGGTCTCACGAGCATGCCGCCGACCGGTGAAACGGACGGTCGATGAGACCGTCGGCCGTTCGAAGTCGTGACCCATCCCCCGCGCCTTGTCACTCAAGCGGTAGAGAGACGGGGGTCTTCTACTGCCGGAGGACAGGATGGACGAGCGCGGTTTCGAGCTGACGATGGAGTTGCAGCAAGGGATGCAGTTCCTGGTCGATTTTGGAGGACAAGACCTTCCGCCGCTGCTGATGGACGAACCTGAGCCGGTGGGGGAAGACGAAGGCCCCAACGCGACCCGCCTGTTGGCCGCGGCGGTCGGAAACTGCCTCAGCGCGAGCGCCCTCTTCTGCTTTCGGAAGGCGCGCGTCACGGTTCACGGAATGCGGACAGAGGTGCGGACAAGGTTGGTCCGGAACGAGAGCGGCCGGGTGAGGGTCGGCGCTATCGACGTGGATATCCATCCGGAGGTGTCAGCCGAAGACTGGCCGCGCCTGCGCCGCTGCATCGATGTCTTTCGGGACTTCTGCATCGTCTCTCAGAGCGTGAAGCAGGGGATCGACATTAACGTCGAGGTGAAGCCACCTGCCGGGCTCGGGGCCACGCTCCCGGATTCCGGTCTGACCGGCGCGCAGGCCTAGCCCTTTCGGCGGGCCACTCCTCGCTCAGGTCACGCCCTTCGTCGTCGGCTTCGCCGCCGGCGGCCCCTAGTGGAATCCGAGGCCGAGCGTGATGAGAAACGTTGTCAACGTGCGGTTGTCGAAGACCTGGACCATGAAGTCGAAGTTGGGGGTCACGTAGAGGTTGTTGGCCAACCTTAAATCATAGCCCGTCCCGAACATCAAGCCGAGCCCTGTGCTCCCGCCGTCGGTGGCGGCCAGCCCGAAGGATCCCCTGAAGAAGAGGTCGTGGCCGGGCTTCCCGGTGGTTTCGTAGAACGGGTAGATAAGCCCGGTCGCCGCGATGTTCGTGGTGGAGCCGCCATCGCGGAACCAGGTGACGACCTCACCACCGAACAGCGCCTTCCGGTCCGGCGTGCCGCCCATGCGCACGTAGAACACTCCGCCGGACGTGCCCTCCAGCCAACCGGCGCCACCGCCGACGTTGAACCAGAAGCCCTTGTGCGTGTCGGGGCGTCGCTGAGCCAGGGCCGGATTCGCGCTGACCAGTACGAGCGCCGCTACCGCCGCTGATCGTTTCCAGCACATCTTGCCCCCCCCTTCTACATCTGCACGCGCCAAACAGCGAAGCCGCGAGAATCGCCTCACTGGAATGACTTCGGCATCCGTCCGCCGGTCACGGCTCGACCTCGCAATCGCCGCAGCTCTCGACCACTCCGGACGGCCCGCAGGACATCACGGGTCGATCTGTGCGAACTCCCGGTCCAGGTAAGACAGGCCCAAGACCTCTCCGTCCTCCACGCGGAACCGGATGACCTCTCCCCGGCCCCGGAGCTCGATCCGGAACATGTCGCGCTCCGCGTCAAACACCTCGGCCGGTCCCCGCAGCAGTCCGATGTTGACCTCGAGGCCGTCGTCGCTCTCGCGCCACTCCATGGTCCCGAGGTCTTCGCTCTCGTAGGTGCCGACGTAACTGGAGAGCGGAAGCCGGGTCGACCCCTGTCGTGCAGCCCGGCGCGCCAGATCCTCGGCGAGACCATCCCGGGCCTGCGCGGCCGAACCGCGCGAGTCGGCAACGAACTGCGCCCACTTCTCATCGGTCCCGGGCTTGCCGAGGAGGTGATCGTAGATTCGGATCGCCACCAGATCCGCGAGCCGCCCGCCCAGCGGCATGTCATTGACGAGTACGGCGATCCCGATGTCGTGCTGAGGCATGAAGGACACGTGGGGTCGATAGCCCGGATACGAGCCGAAGCGATGCACGAGAGTGTCCTGCTCGTACGTACCGATATCCCAGCCGAGCCCCCACCCGTGGCGGTGAAAGAAGCTGAATTCACGATCCTGATCGACTTGGCGTCGCTGCGTCTCGCGGACGACCTCTGCGGGGAAGATGGTGCGATCGTTCAGCCGTCCCTCGTTGACCTGCACCTCGAGCCACCGCGCGAGGTCGAGCACCGATGTCACCAGCCCTCCCGCCGCGTGCATGTTCTCATCCGCCTTCGAGAGCCGGATCCGTCGGAAGCCATCCTCCGTGGGGTAGTGGGGCATCGCCAGGCGGTTCATGTCGATCCGTGACATGAGGGACGAGGTGCTCGCCATGCCGAGGGGCTGGAGGACCTCTTCGTCCACCACCACCTTCCATGTCTCCCCCCGCACCCGCTCGAGCACGATTCCCGCGAGGTTGTAGCCCAGGTTCCCGTAGCGGAACGCACGACCGGATTCGGAGGGCCCATACTCCTCGAGAAGCCGGATGAGCTGCTCTTCGGTGAACTCTCCCGTGTATGCGGTGCGGAAGACGACCGGCCCCCCATCCTCGATGCCGTGGGTATGCGTGAGAAGGTCGCGGACCGTGATCTCGTCGGCTGAGAGGGGCGGTTGGAGTTCCAGCTCGACGACGTAGCGGCTGATTGGCGCATCCAGATCCAGCAGCTCGCGGTGGTCCAGAAGCGCGGCGGCCAGCGCCGTGAACGCTTTGGTCGTCGAGGCGATATAGAAGAGCGTCTCGGGCGTGACGGGCCGCCCCGTCTCCATGTCCGCGTATCCGAACCCCCGGGCGTACGCCAGCTCGTCGCCGATCACCACGGCTACCGCCAGGCCCGGCGAGAGGTCGAGAGAGAAGAGCTCCTCGACCAGAGGGTCCAGCTCGGGCGCCAGCCGTCCACCTGCCGCCAGCTCGTCTCCGTCACCGCCGGCCTTCTGGCAAGCGGCCGTCGACCCGAGGGCGAGCAGGCCGATGACGACCGAGGCCAATTGCCGGCGCGTCTGCTCTCGCTTCATGGTGTCACCTCCGACCAAGAAGGTATGGGGTGCGGGGCGTAGCCGTTGAGCAGGAGATCCGGCTACGTTGAGGTTCGGGCATTCTTTCGGCCCGCCCGTGCCACTGGCCGGCGAATAGCGTTGGAGGGGGACTGAACTTGGAGTCGATGCCGAGTACGCGGAAGGACGAATTCTCGCTTCCGGCGGATTACCATTACCTGAACTGCGCTTACATGTCTCCGCTCTCCAGGCGCGTGCAGGCGGCGGGGGAAGCCGCGATTCGGCGTGCAGCCGTACCGGCGGACCTCCAGACCGAGGATTTCTTTTCGGGCTGCGATCGTGTGCGCGAGCTTTTTGCCCGCCTCATAAACGCGCCGGTCCCTCAGCGCATCGCGATCATTCCCTCGGCCTCCTACGGCCTTTCGGCGGTGGCTCGAAACACCCCGGTGGAGCGGGGTCAGAATGTCGTCATCGTTCACCATCAGTTCCCCTCGAACGTCCATGTCTGGCGCCGGAAGTGCGAGACCGTCGGGGCCGAGCTCAGGGTCGTTCGCCCGCCCGTCGACGGACCGGGCTGTGCGAGGGCGTGGAACAACGCGATCCTGGAGGCGATCGATGAGGACACGGCAGTCGTGGCCCAGGGAGTCGTGCATTGGACGGATGGGACGCCGTTCGACGTGGATGTTATCGCGGCCCGCGCGCGCAACATGGGGGCGGCCTTCATACTCGACGCCACACAGACCGTGGGCGCCATGCCGTTCGACCTGCAGCGTGTCCAGCCCGATGCCCTGATCTGCGCGGCGTACAAGTGGCTGACCGGGCCATACTCCATCGGCGCGGCCTACTTCGGGCCCCGCTACGACGACGGCGCACCCCTCGAGGAGACATGGATGGGCAGGGTCGGAAGCGAGGATTTCGCCGGTCTCGTGGAACAGAGCGAGCTGTACCGCCCGGGCGCCCGCCGATACGACATGGGCGAGGCGGCGAACTTCATCCTGATCCCCATGTTCATCGCGGCGCTCGAGCAGTTGCTCGATTGGGGAGTGGAGAACATCCAGACGTACTGCCGTGGGCTGACCCGGGAGTTGATCGAAGAGATCGCCGGTGAGCAGGATCCGGAGGGACCGGAGCCGGTCGGACATCTGTTCGGACTTCACGTTCCGGCGGGCGTCGACCCGGAGGCGCTGCAGGCGCGGCTCTGCGCCCGGAAGGTGTTCGTCTCGGTCCGCGGGGACGCGATCCGGGTGGCGCCCCACATCTACAATGATGCGGCGGACATCGAGGCGCTCCGGGCCGTGCTCGCGGAGTGCGGGATGCTCGCGCCCGTAGCCGGATAGCCTGAGGGGAGCATGAACACCACGGCGAGCCTGGATCTGAACACGCTGGGCAACCTGGCGGAGATCATCGGCGTGCTCATCGTCATCGGCGGTGTGGCCTTCGCCGTCGTCCAGATCCGCGAGTTCCAGCGGCAGCGGAGGGAGAAGGCGGCGATCGAGCTCGCCCGCTCCTTCACGGACCCCCAGTTCGCGCGGGCGCTCCTGCTGGTGGCCTCGCTTCCTCCGGGTTGCTCCGCGAAAGAGCTCCGGCGCTCGCCCGAGCTGGAAGAGGCGGCGATGATTGTCAGCCTCACGCTCGAATCCGTCGCGATCATGGTTCACCACCGCATCGTGCCCATGCAGACCGTGTGGGAGCTCATGGGCGGCGTCACCCAGACCTGTTGGGACCGGATGCGGGAGTGGGCGCAGGCCGTCCGCCGCGAGCAGGGTAACGAGAAGTTCGACGAGTGGCTCGAGTGGCTCTCGAACCAGATGAGGCGGCTCGGCGACGAGGGCGAGGGAAAGCCCGCCTACCTGGTCCACGAAGGCTGGCGGCCGTAATGGCGCATCGCGGATAGCCCGTCCCGCATGAAGCCCTCCGTTCACGGCATTCACCACGTCACGGTCATCTGCGGTCACCCGCAGGAGAACCTCGGCTTCTACGTCGGCGTTCTCGGTCTGCGGCTCGTGAAGAGGACCGTGAACCAGGACGTTCCGGACACCTATCACCTCTTCTATGCCGATGGCGTCGGGACGCCTGGGACTGACCTCACCTTCTTTCCCTGGCCGCAGATGGCGCCGGCCCGCCGCGGGGTCGGCCTCGCCGTGGAGATTCCGCTCGCGATTCCGGGCGGAAGCCTGCCCTACTGGGAATCGCGTTTCGAGGCGCACGGCGTGGCTCGGGGAGAGTCGGAGACCCGCTTCGGCGAGGCGACCCTGCCCTTTCGGGATCCGCACGGTCTCGAGCTCGCGTTGGTGGAAACGGAGGACGAGCGTTCCTGGACGCCCTGGCAGGCCGGACCCGTGCCGGCCGAGCATCAGATTCGTGGCATGCACGCCGTCCGCTTGCTGGAGCAGGAGCTGTCGCCGACGGCGGAGGCTCTCGAAGCGTCCATGGGTTTCGAGCCGGTCGGAGAAGAGGCCGGCTGGCACCGGTGGGCGGTCGACGGAGGCGGTTCTGGCCGTATCATCGAGATAAGGGAGCAGCCCGATGGGAGCCGAGGTGCCTGGGGCACCGGAGGCGTGCACCACGTGGCCTGGCGCGTCGCGGATGAGGACGAGGAGCTGGCTCTGCGCGACTCTGTGCGCGACGCCGGGCTTCGACCCACGGCGCCGATCGACCGCTTCTGGTTCCGCTCCGTCTACTTCAGGGAGCCGGGCGGCG
>JAUWDL010000100.1 GCA_030608825.1 Gemmatimonadales bacterium | reverse complement strand
CGCCGCCGCAGAACGGTCATCGCGTTCTCGGAAAGAACGGGCTCGGGCAGATCGCTCGGAGTCTCTCGGACGGTTCGGGGGGGCGCCCCAAGGGCGACCTCGGGTGGGTGCATCGGCTGCCTCGTTTTCGTCTCTTTGATGGGCAAGTTCACTACCAGCGGTTTTCCACAAGCCGGCGGCTCGCGGCTATCCACAGCGACAAAAAATCGGGGTGGACAGGTTCGTACACCCCTGACGTTCTCTTATTCCGGCACTTCGGGCCTGTAGCTGAAGCAGACCTGGGAGGGACTAGCTTTGGTTTCCCCTGACAATCCACATCGCGGCAGTACGCGGTGGAAAACCCAATATCTAGGGGTGAATTCAGTCTAACTACACTATATGTTGTGGTCAAGGGGGAGCGACGCCCGAGAGCCGGTTATCGGGAAAAACGGTCCTCTCGACGCTCCGCGGAGCGCCAGCGACCGTCGCGGTGACCCTCCTTGATCGCCTTGTAATCCGCCACGGTATGCGCGATTCGGCCACGAAGCTCCTCATCCACCTCGCGCACCACTTTTCCGGGTAAGCCCACCACGAGGCTGTGGGGAGGAACGATGGTCCCTTCCGTGACGAGGGCCCCCGCCGCCACCACCGATCCGGATCCGATGACGGCGTGGGAGAGCACGATGGCGCCCATCCCGATGAGCGAGTCGTCCTGGATCTCGCAGCCGTGGATGATCGCACGGTGCCCGATGCCGACCCGGTCTCCGATCATCGTGGGGCGATCCGGATCCACGTGGACCACGGTGAGGTCCTGGATGTTCGTCTCTCGACCTACGTGGATCGGCGCGATGTCCCCTCTGAGCACGCACCCGTACCAAACGCTCGCGTGCTCGCCCAGCCGCACATCCCCGATCACGTCCGCCGAGGGCGCCACGTAGGCGGTGGGATGAATCGAAGGCGTCTCGCTCGTCGACAGTTCTTCCAGCCTCATTCCTCTTGGCTCCCCTCTTCCCTCGCGTAGCCACTCAGAAACTCCTCGATTCCCCACAGCACGCCGCGCGCATAGGCCTCCTGGAACTCTCGCGTCTTGAGGGCCGCCTCCTGGCGCGGAAACATCATGAACGCACCCTCGGCGAGGATGCTCGGCATCCACCGGAGCCGAGCCACCGCGAAGCTGCCCCAGCGCATCCCCAGATCCTGCAGACCCATCGAGGCCAGCATGCCGGTCTGCACGGCCTGGGCGAGCGTCCTCGAGTGGGGGTGGTAGTAGTAGGTGCTGGTGCCCTCTTCGCCGAACGGCCGGATCCCGTCGGGCAGCGCGTTGTTGTGGATCGACACGAACAGCTCCGCGTCCGCTCGTACGGCGAGGCCCGTCCTCTCGTACAGGCCCAGCGGCAGGGTGTCCCGCCGCGTCAGTATCGGCTCGGCGCCCGCCTCCTCCAGGAGTGCCGCCAACCGGCGGGCGATGGCCAGGTTCGCGTCGCCCTCGAAGAACCCCGTCGGGCCGAAGGAGCCGACGGGTGGATGCCCCGCATCGACCGCGATGCGATGTCCGCGTAGGGGGGCGGCCGCATCCACGACCGGCGGCTTGCGCAGCTCGAGGAGGAGCTCGGGTCGCCCGTTCCTGCCTTTCGTGTACGTCAGTCGGTACCCCCACACGGGTCGAACGAGACGGACGGTGAGCTCGTAGAGCCTTCCGGGCCGCTGCGCCCAGGCCAGGCTCTCCAGTTCCACGGCCCCCGTGCTCTCGGACCGGCCGTAGGCCATCCGCTCCGTCTCGCCCAGCGCGCCGTACAGGGTCAGGCGCAGCATCCGGTCTTCCGGTTCCTCGACGTGAGCCGGCACCGGCCGGTCCAGGGGAATCCGGACGGCCGTCACGCCCCCGGATCGTTCCTCCACCTCGATCCAGCCGACCCGCGCCTCGAGGACCCCCGCGGCCGCTCCCACGACCACGTGATCCGCGGTTACCCACGTCTCGAGATCGGGAGAAAGTCTGAGCCGGACTCGATCTCCCAACCGCCGATCCGCCTGCCCCAGAGCGCCGTCCGGGACGAGCCATCGGTAGGGGCCGTACGGCGTGGGACGACCCGGGACGACACCGCTGGATCCGTGCACGGGATCGGGCTTCTCCACCAGGGCCACGATCGGAAGCGCCTCCGGATCGAGGACGGCGAGCGGATACCGGCGTCGCTCGACCGCCTGGCGGGTACCGTCGGTCGCTACGACCCGCGCCTCGTGTGTGTCCACTCGACCCGGGCCGCACGAGAGGGCCGGGTCTCGGGCGTCTCGTCCGGCCGCCGGCTCCCGGGCGGCGGTGCACGGGCGGTCGAGTATCTCGCGGATGAGGAGCGAGCCCCGGTACACGCCGGAGCCCGCTTCCTGCAACGCCAGAGTGGCATCGCCCAGCGAAACGCTGACGCTGATCCCCGGCGTGGCTCGCACCGAGAATTCCAGCGGGTCGGCGGGAGTCAGCCAACGCTCGATCTCGGCCGGCAGGGAGGCCGGATCGATCCACACCGCTCCGGGCGGGCCCTCGAACGGCTCGGGCGGCAGGCGGACGCGGTGGCGGAGCGTCTCCGTCCCGCCCGGGCCGCTCGCCACCAGGATGTACTCCGCCGTGTCATCCCGGTTTGGAGTCGGGACGGCGAGCCAGGCGAGAAACGCCCCGTTCGCCTCCACCGGCACCCTCACGCCGTTGATCCGCAGCTCGGCGTCTCCCGTGCCCACGGTTCCGAAGATGAAGTTGGAGTCCCGGACGGCGATCCGGTCGAGGCTCCTGGGATACTGGACGCGAAGAGCTGGAGAGCCGGTGACCGGAGGCACCGCTGGCAGCCTCACGGGCTCCGGCGGCGGCTTTCTCCAGCGCCGAGGCTCCGGATCCTCTCTCCCGACGACGGCGGGCGGCCCTTGTGGCTCTTCGGCAGGCCGACCTGGCTCTTCGGCCGCCGGCATCTCTCCCGGTTCAGCCGCCCCCCGCGACGTGCAAGAGACCAGGATCGCCGCGAGCCCCAACCCGCCTGCGATTCGGGAGAGGGCGCGCCCGACGGGCCTCGATCCGAAGGGGCTCACCCGTCCACCCTCCTGGGAGCGCTCCTCACCAGCCCCACGATCCCTGCCGCGGCCAGCGCGCCGGTGAAGAGGGCGGTTCGCCACTCGCCGAGCACGAGCCCACCCACGGCGAGCATCCCGCCGATGAGCGCGAGCGCCGCCCAGCCGGTGCGGATGAGGTCGTCGCCCAACCTCGTCACCGGCTGGAGATCGAGGCGCGTCCGGACCCTGGACCAGCCCGGCCCTCCGGGCCTGACCCGGCGATAGAACGCCTCGAGCGTCTCCTCCTTCTCCGGTGCCGTCAGGAACATGACGGGTATCCAGACCATGGCCGACCCTCCCGCCGTTATCGCCAGGCGTGCGCCGAAGCTCACGTCTCCCCAGGCCGGAAGATAGGAGATGAGCGCGATCGCGAACCCGGCGAACATGGCAGCCAGCTCCGCCCACGCGTTCACGCGCCACCAGAACCAGCGGAGGATGAGCACGGCACCGGGCCCGGTACCTATCGCGATCATGAAACGGAACACCTTGCCCACGTCATCCGCGTAGAACGCCGCCGCGCCGGCGAGTGCCACGATGAACACCGATGCCGCGCGGCCCATCGTCACCAGCTTCCGCGGCGCGGCCTCCGGATCGATGAAGCGCGCGTAGAGGTCGTTTACCACGTAGCTCGCGCCCCAGTTGATCTGAGTGGATACCGTCGACATGAAAGCGGCCACGAACGACGCGACGACGAGGCCGAGCAGGCCGACGGGCAGGTACCGGAGCATGAGGAGCGGGTACCCCAGCTCCGGGTCGCCGCCCGGCTCCATGAGCTCCGGGAAGATGACGATGGAGGCCAGGGCGACGACGATCCATGGCCAGGCACGGACCACGTAGTGGAGGATGTTGAACAGCCAGGCCGCGCGCTCCGCCTCTCTCTCATCGCGGCAGGCCGAGAGCCGTTGCACGAACTCGCCGCCGCCGTCCGAGCGCCGGAACGCCCACCACTGGATGCCGAGGTAGGCCAGGAAGGTCCCGAAAGGCAGGTCTACGGAGCCCGGCCGCGGCATCATTCGCAACGCGTCGGCTCTTCCAACCTCGGCCAGCTGCCGCTTGAGCTCGACGACGCCGCCGATCTCCTGGAGGGCGAAGGCCGCGACGATGATGGCGCCGAACATGGCGAGCGCGAACTGGAAGAAGTCCGTGGCGACCACACCCCACAGGCCGGAGAGCCCGGCGTAAACGAGGACGAAGATGCTGAGGGCGACGACGGCCCACAGCCTGGCATCGCCCGGCAGCCAGATCGGCAACGTACCGAACAATCCCAGCGCCTCGATGACCTTCCGCATGGCGAGCATCACGTAGCCGATGGCGATGCAGTTGATCGGCACGGCGAAGATGAACGCGCGGCTCGCGCGGAGGACGGCGGCGGGCCGGCCACCGTAGCGCAGCTCGGTCAGCTCCACGTCGGTCACGACCTCGGCGCGCCGCCAGAGACGGGCGAAGATGTAGATGAGGAGGACGTGGGAGAGGGCGAACGCCCACCACTCCCAGTTCCCCGCGATTCCACGCCGGGCGACAAGGCCCGTCACGTACAACGGCGTGTCCACGCTGAAGGTCGTGGCGGCCATCGAGGTGCCCGCCAGCCACCACCGGAGCGAGCGGCCGCTCACGAAGAAGTCCACCAGCCCACCGCTCGCCCGGCGGGAGAGCCAGACGCCTACGGCAAGGGTGATCCCCAGGTAGGTCCCCACCACCACCCAGTCGACGGAGTGCATGGTCGCCTACTCCCGGAGCGACGGGCCGGAGTCGGAGTCGGCCTCCAGAGCGAGCCGCCGAGCGGCCGCACGCTCCATGACCGGCTCGGGAGACCAGGCACAGAGGCCGGGGACGCCGAGCCGCTCGAGTAGCCGCCGATGGGCCAGGACGACCAGGCAGGCGGGCTCCCCGCGGTCAGCCCGAAGCTCTTCCCGCAAAGCCGCTTCGGTCTCCGGAGCCAGCCCCGCGTGTCCCTTGAAGGCCTGGGGCGAAGATGCGAGAAGGATGACCACCTGCTCGGATCCCCTCTTGGTTCCCGTCCCCGGGGCGCCTTCCAGCCGTGCCTCCCAGCCGAGCTCCCGGAGCGTCTCCGTGAAAACCTCTCCCAGCGTTTCCGAACCGGGGAGCTCGCGGTCATCCGAGAGGGCCCGCACGATCACGGGCCGGCCCCTGCGGATCCCGGCCCCGGCCGCCGTGACCGGATCCGCCCCGGCTGCCAGGTCGCCCGCACCGGCCGGCGCGGACCCGTAGATGACGATGCTGCGCTCGGCGAGCTCGCCTGCGCGGCCCTCCACGTCGCCGCCCGGGGTTCCAGGTGCCGCTCGAATCGTCGCCTCGCGCTCTCTCAACACGCGACCGCTGCGAGCGGCTGCCTCCGACAGGAAGGCGGCGACCTCGGGATCCTCATCCGCGGCCCGCCGAAGAGCCTCCGCGGCGCCCCCTGTATCGTCCGGGTACAGCAAGAGATCGCAGCCGGCCGTCACCGCCTCCACGGCAGCCGACCCTTCCAGCTCGGGATCCGCGAATCCTCCCATGATGAGCGCATCCGAAACGACCAGCCCTTCGAAGCCGAGCTTGTCGCGAAGCAGGCCCCGCAGCACGGCCGGGTCCCGGCTCGCCGGCAGCGTGCGATGCGACGCGGATGCGCCCGGTGAGAGGGAGGGATACGTCACGTGTGCGGCCATGACGGTCGCGACGACTCCGGCCGTCTCGACGAAGGGCTCGAGGTCCTCGTTCAGCTCGTCGGGCGAGGCCTCGACGACAGGCAGCTCCAGGTGCGAATCTCTCACGGTGCGGCCGTGCCCGGGGAAATGCTTGGCGCAGGCGGCCGGCCCCTGGCTCTGACAGGAGTCGATCCATGCACGGCCGAGCCGCGCCACGGCGCCCGGATCCGAGCCGAAGCTCCGCGTGCCGACGATCGGGTTATCGCCCGAGATGTCCAGGTCGAGCACCGGGGCGAGCACCCAGTTGATCCCGAGCTCCCTGGCTTCTCTCCCGGTGATCTCTCC
>JAUWDL010000092.1 GCA_030608825.1 Gemmatimonadales bacterium | reverse complement strand
AGGAGGAAGAGCACCACGGCCACACCGAGCGCCACGAAGTTCACCTTCTCCGTATAGAAGACGGCGATCACGAACACGGCCCCGATGTCATCGGCGATCGCTACGGCCGTCAGAAACACCTTCAGGCTCGTCGGCACCCGGCTTCCGAGGAGCGCCAGGATGCCGAGCGCGAACGCGATGTCCGTCGCCATCGGCACGCCCCATCCCCGCGCCGCCTCGGTTCCGGCGTTAAAGGCGAGGAAGATGGTGGCCGGGACCAGCATCCCGCCCACGGCCGCCGCCACGGGCACGCTCGCCAGCCGCAGGGTCGAGATGCGGCCGACCAGGATCTCCCGCTTGATCTCCAGACCCACGACGAAGAAGAACAGCACCATGAGGCCGTCGTTGACCCAGTGCTTGAGCGAGAGCTCGAACGTGGCGCCTCCCCACGAGACGCCGATGTAGGTGTGTTGAAGGTCGAAGTACAAGGCGGACCAGGGGGAATTCGCCCATGCGAGAGCGAGCACCGTGGCGACGACGAGCACGATGGCCCCGGCCACCTCGGAGCGGAAGAAACGCTGAAACATCCCGGCGTCGTGGAGCTCGCCGGCGGCGCTCACTGGATCAGTCGTCGTTCGATGGCACGTCGGTGCCGCGACCCCGGCCGGAGAAGCCCGCGAGGAGAGCGGCGGGAACGAGGACGATGTATCCGAGGACCAACAGCAGCGGTGCCGTGGTGATGGAGCCGCGACTGAGAAGCACGTATCCGGCGAGGATCGCCGCCAGGGCCGCTCCGAACAGCGCGTAGTTGATCGGCGCGAACGCGAACCCGCTCGCGTCGCGGTCTTTACGTTCTTCAGGCATGGCGGGCACGATAGACGACCGGGATGGCGGCGTCAAACGCCGAGAGCGGCGACGTTGGCGTCGCCGCGAGCGTCGCCGCGAGACGGGCGAACTGAAACGCTCGCCAGGCTCAGTCGGGCTCCGCCGCCCCTCCCTTCAGCGCACAACCCGCGAGCGAGCGCTCCCCGATCCGCACGCTCGCAGCGTACTGGTAGGAGACGTCGGACATCGTGTCGCTGCACGGACGCTCCTCGATCGTCACGGAGATCACCTGAGCGCCGGTCTCGGCGGTCCATGTCCGCCTCCCGCTCCCCGGCTCCGTCACGTTGCGAGGAGACTCGAACTCAACCGGCTCCTCTCCCAACGCCTCGTAACGAAGCCGGTCCCTGAACACACGGACGTTCCAGAACGGTTCGTTTCCCAGAGCGATGAAGACGAGGTCGGGCAGATCGGCCGGTCCGCGGGCGCCTTCCACCTCTTCGGGCGGCGGCTCGGCGCCGCACGAGCCCGACGCGAGGAGGCAGAGGGCGCAAACAACGGTCCGGCCGGCCGGCACGCTCATGACCCTTGTTTCCACTCGTCGGCGTCGGGCGGGATCCAGTCGATGATCTCCATCGGCAGCCCGGCGGCTGCACTCTCCATCTCCTCCCGGCGCATGCGATCCAGCTTGGCGCGGTCCCGGCGCCTCCGGCGCGAGCCGACCCAGAGCACGAGGAGCGTGATCGCGATCCAGAAGATCGCCGCACGCGACAGGACGTACAGCGTGCCGTAGCGGCTCGACATCGTCCGCTTCCATCGAGTCTCGAACTGATCCGCGGTCAGGCCGTAGACGGTGCGTAAGGTCTCGTCGAACGAGCTCCCCGCCGCCAATCCGTCGAAGAGCGCCCGCAGGCCGGCCTCGCCGCCCGACTCCAGCAGCTGCTCCACGGCAGTGTACGACAGCAGGTAGGCCGCCGCGGCGCCGTCCCGGTGGCTTGGAAAGCGAAGCGAGAGATCCGACAGGCTGGTGTGTCCGCGCAGGAAGGCCAGCCGAACCGCCCAGCCCTCCTCCCATCCCCATTCACCGGACGCGAGCTGGGCGTAGCCCTCGTTCAGCCACCGGGGAGAACGTCCGTTCGTGGCGCGATGGAGAGCCAGGTGTGCGAGCTCGTGGCGGAGGACGCGCCGCACCGGCGCCAGCGCTCCGACCGCCTCCCCGGCCCGCACGACCACCAGGCCTCGCTCCGGCCACGCCGCTCCCGCCACCCAGTCGGCGCCCGGCGCAGACGGATCGGCGCATGCGATGTCGCGTGCGAGGCGGATCGTGCTTCCTCTCAGAGCCACCTCGATCTCGCCGATCGCCGGCATCGGAGCCCGGATTCGGGGATCGTCGGCCAGTGTTCGGGCCATCCGCTCCAGGCCCGGATCCGCCTCCCAGATCAAACCGGTCGACTCGAAGCGCACGACCTCCTCCGGGCAGTCGAGGCCTTCCTGCGGGGCCGCCTGGAGCGCCGCGAACCCGAGCAGGTTGAAGAGCACGACCCAGCCGAGGCGGAAGCGCCGGAGCGGCATCAGCAGCGCCGGCCGAACGGCTGAGCGACCGGCCGAACGGAGCGGCATCATGGCCGGCTCGCCCACTGCGCGGCACTCCGCAGCGGCTCGGGCAGCGGGGAGGTAAAGTCCATCTCCTCCCCCGTTCGCGGGTGGCGGAAGACGAGGCGCGCGGCGTGGAGGAACATCCGGCCGCAGCGGCGAGCGAACTCATCGGCCCAGTGGCCTCCGGCCCCGACGAAGCCGCGCTCCCAGCGCGGAGCGTAGATCGGGTCGCCGACGACAGGGTGCCCGAGCGCGCGCAGGTGCACACGCACCTGGTGCGTGCGGCCGGTCTCCAGCCGAATGGCCAGGTACTCGGCCGAGGGCCACCACTCGAGCCGCCGGTAGTGGGTGACGGCGTGACGCCCACCCTCGACGACGGCCATCCGCTTCCGGTCCCGGGGATCCCTCCCGATCGGCAGGTCGATCGTCCCCTCTTCCTCCCCCAGCTTCCCCCAGGCTGCGGCCAGGTACCCCCGCCGCACGCGTCGTCGCGCGATGGCATCGGAAAGCTCGCGATGGGCCTCGTCCGTCCTGGCCACGACGAGCAGGCCGCTCGTGTCGCGATCCAACCTGTGGATGATGCCGGGCCGAAGCGGGGCGCCGGTGGAGGACAGATTCCCCAGACGGTGAAGAAGCGCGTTGACGAGCGTGCCGCTCGGGTGGCCGGGAGCCGGATGTACGACCATCCCGGCCGGCTTCTCGACGACCGCCAGGTCGTCGTCTTCGTAGCGGACCTCCAGGGGGATCGCTTCCGGCCCGACCTCGAGCGGCATCTTCGGTGGAAGCGCGACGGTCACGATCTCGCCGGGAGTCACGGCCCGGCTCTTGGCCACCGCCTTGCCATTCACCTCGACGAGGCCCTCGGCGATGAGCGCGGCGGCTCGACTACGGCTGATGTCGAGGCGCTCCGCCAGGTGACGGTCGAGCCGGGAGTGCGGCTCTTCGATCTGGAAGGTGACGACTTCGGGAAGGCCGGCTTCAGGACTCTCCGACGCTCGCTCCTTCGGGGCCACGCCGCGCGGAGGATCGCTCACGGCCCTCCTCCAGCAGGAACGAGACGAGAAGCAGGATCGCGCCGACCGTCACGGCGGAGTCGGCCACGTTGAACACCCACCAGCGATGGCTCCCGAGGCCCACGTCCAGGAAATCGACCACGCCGCGCTCGTAGCGCAGGCGATCGATGATGTTCCCGATCGCTCCCGACCCGACGAGCGCCACGGCGAGAAGCCGGAGGCGGTCGGTCGCCGGAGTCGACCGGTAGATCGCAGCGAGAACGCCGAGCGCCACGATCGAGAGCATGAGGAAGAAGATCCGGGAATGCTCTCCGATGTTGATGCCGAAGGCGGCGCCCGGATTGTGGGTGTACGTGAGCCGCACGACGTTTCCGATGACGGAGATCGTCTCGTGATAGCCCATGTTGTTGACGATCCACCATTTGGTGGCCAGATCGAGCGTGACGACGACTGCCAGGACCAGAAGTGCCAGGGCGGGCTTGCTGAGTCCCTTGCGAGCCGAACCCTCCTCGTTCAGCGCTTCCGTGTTGGGCGCTTCCGCCGTCCCGGTCTCGTCAGATCGAGACACCGCTCTCCTCGCGCTCCTTGCACTTGATGCAAAGGCGCGTGTGCGGAAGGGCGTCGAGGCGCTCCCAGCCGATCTCGTCTCCACACTCTTCGCAGCTGCCGAACCCCTTCGGATCCCGGTATAGGCGGCGGAGTGCCTCGTCGATATGGTAGAGGAAGCGACCCTCTTTGCTCGCGAACAGGAAGGCCTTCTCTCGCTCCATCGCGTCCGTGCCCTGATCGGCCATATGGAAGCTGTAGGCCGACAGGTCGCCATCGGAGCTTTGGGGGGTCTCCGAGAACGACTCGTCGTAGTGGCCGAGCTCCTTGAGAGCGCGCGCCCGCTCCTTGAGCAGCCGATCCTCGAAGTGCTTGAGTTCTGTCTTTTTCATCGTTGCCGTCTTTGTATCTGCCGGACGCGACATCCGCCGCGCCACCTATGTTCTTCCATTCGATCCGCCTGGCGGAACGACCTTTCTACCGCGCTCGGCTCAATCCGATCCGCACGGGATGTCCGTCGAGCTCGCTATCGCGCCATTCCCCGCTTTCCCCGTCACCCTCGCCGCCGATCTGCACGTCCACGGCGAGCGTTTCGCCGGCAATATAGTCGCGGTGCTCGTTGGCAGCGCTCTCGATCTCCTCGCTGCCTCGGATCCCCAGCTCGATCCGATCGGACACCTCCAGCCCCGAGTCCCGGCGAAGTCGTTGTACCCGATTCACCAGCTCCCGGGCGATCCCCTCTGCCACGAGCCCTTCGTCTAGCGTCCGGTCCAGCCCGACCAGATAGCCGTCGGCGCTCTTCACGACGAGCTCTCCCGACGCGACCTCGGTGATCGACACCTCATCGGGCGCGATCACGACGCCTTCGCCGCCCAGCTCCAGCTCCAGTTCGATGGGATCACCGGCTCGGAGGCGGCGGGCCTGCTCCGGCTCGAGGTTCTGAACGAGCCGCGCTACCTCGGGGGTCGACGGTCCGAACCGCGGGCCCAGCCGGCCGAAATCGGGTTTCACGACAAGCCGCACAATATCATCGGTGTCGGAAAGAAACTCAACCTGTTTGACGTTCAATTCCTGGGCGAGAAGCTCAAGCACGGCCTGCGACGGCCGACGCCCTCCGGGCACGACCGCTCTCAGCAGCCGGAGTGGCTGACGAACCCTCAGATTCTCCTGCTCGCGCGCCGCCCTGCCGAGGACGGCCAGCTCGCGCACATCCCGCATATCCCTCTCCAGATCCCGGTCGATCCGTCCCGCCGAGACCGGATAATCCGCCAGGTGCACGGAGTCTCCGACCAGGGCCCGGTGGAGCCAGTCGGCGAAGAAGGGAGCGAACGGCGCCAGGAGAGCCGCGGTCGTCCGCAGCGTCTCGTGCAGGGTGGCGAAGGCGTCGCGTGCGGCCTGCTTGGTTTCCGCATCGGGCCGCGTCGCCCAGAAGCGGTCGCGCGACCGGCGAACGTACCAGTTGGAGAGCTCGTCGAGCACGAAGCCGGAGAGCCTACGGGCCGCCCGCGTCAGCTCGTAGCCCTCGAGCTCCTCGCGTAGCTCCTCGGCGAGCGAGTCCGTGCGGCTGAGGAGCCAGCGATCCATCACGGAACGCTCCGATGGCGGCCGCGCGCCGGAATCCTCGTGCGTCCACCCCTCCAGCCCCGCGTAGAGCGAGAAGAATCGGTAGGTGTTGCGCAACGTGTCGAAGAGTTTGCGCTCCACATCGCCGATGCCGTCCGGATCCCAGCGCTTCGGCAGCCAGGGATTGCTGACCGACATCAGGTAGTAGCGCAGGGCATCGGCGCCGTGCCGGTCGATCGCCTTCCACGGGTCCACGACGTTGCCGCGCGACTTGGACATCTTCTGCCCCTCCTGATCCAGGATCAGGTCGTTCACGACGACGGCGCGGTAGGATGTCTCGTCGAACAGGAGCGTCGAGAGCGCGAGGAGGGAGTAGAACCACCCGCGGGTCTGATCCACTCCCTCCGCGATGAAATCGGCCGGGAAATGGACCCGGAACTCCTCCTCGTTCTCGAACGGGTAGTGCCACTGCGCGTACGGCATCGAGCCGGAATCGAACCAGGCGTCCAGCACCTGCGGGATCCGGCGCATCCGTCCGCCGCAGCCCTCTGACCGGCAATCCCACTCGAACTCATCGATGTCGGGACGGTGCGGATCGAACTCCGACGACAGCGCCCCGACCCGCTCCGCCAAGGCCTCGTAGGAGCCCAACACCTCCCGGTGTTCCTCGTCCGTATCGCAGACCCAGATCGGCAGCGGCGTGCCCCAGTAGCGATCCCGGGAGAGCGACCAGTCC
>JAUWDL010000161.1 GCA_030608825.1 Gemmatimonadales bacterium | reverse complement strand
CGGCGACGATACCGAAATCACGGATCTGGAAGGCCGGTTCGCCATGCCGGGGCTCATCGACTCACACAACCATGCACTCGGCGCTGCGGAGGGCTGGGCCAATCTTCGGATCTCGGATCCCACCGATGCGGCGGCGATCCTCGAGGACGTGCGAGCCTACTCGGAGGCGAATCCCGATCTTCCGGTGATTCGCGGTGAGGCGTGGAACCTCGGGGTGTTTCCGAACAACAGCCCGCGAAAGGAATTGCTGGACGAAATCGTGCCCGATCGGCCTGTCTACCTGATAAGCCAGACCGGCCACTCCGCCTGGGCGAACTCCAACGCCCTCGAGCTGGCTGGCATCACAAAGGACACACCTCAGACGGAGAAGTTCATCTACGAAGCCGACCCGGCGACCGGAGAGCCCTCCGGTACCGTGCGAGAATTCGCCATGGGAGCTCTCGAGCGGGCTCTGGTGCGGGCAGGTCCGGAGCGCTACAGCCTCGCGCTCGGCAAGGTCCTGGCGGAGTTCAACAGCTTCGGCTTCACCAGCCTCATTCCCGCCGAAGGAGCGAGGACGTGGCTGGAGGGCGCCAACCATCTAGAGTCGCAGGGGGGGATAACGGCTCGGCTCTTCCCGGCCTGGGATTGGCGCACGAGCCACTACCTGGCCTCGTCTCCTGAGGAGGCCGATGCGCTCGTGGCCGGATGGGAGGATTTCGCGACCGAGAAGATCTACCCGAGGTATGTGAAGATCTTCTATGACGGAGGACCGGACAGCTACACGGCGCTGTTGTTCGAGGACTACGAGGGACGGCCCGGCTTCAGGGGCAGCTCGAATCTCACGAAACGCGAGGCCACCGAGATCATCGCCGCCTTCAACCGTGCCGGCATCGGCGTGCTCACGCACGTCCTGGGCGACGCCGGAGGTCGCGAGCTGGTCGATATCTACACCGATGTCCGGGCGGAGAATGGTCCGAACGAGGCGCCGCTTCATTTCTCGCATGCCTGGATGACCCGGCCGGAGGACATGAGACGCCTGGCCAGGGTCGAGGGCGTCTGCATCGACTTCTCGCCGGCACTGAATTACCCGGCCGAAGAGATCCGGGGCAGCATGGCACCCCCCATCGGCGAGGATCGCTACCAGACCTTCTTCAACGCACGCGCCGCCTTCGAGGCCGGTCTCCCGGTCGGTTTCGGGAGCGACTGGCCGTCAGCGCTGATTCCGGATCCGAACGGGTTCCATCAGATGCAGTCCTGGATCACCCGGCGGGATCCGGCGAACCCGGACGCGGGAGCGCTGAACGAGAGTCAGGGCGTCACCCTCGAACAGGCGATTCGCGGCCTCACGCTCGGTGGAGTCCAGTGTCTCGGTTTCGGGTGGGACGAGAAGCTGGGATCGATCGAGGTCGGCAAGCTCGCCGACATGATCGTTACCGACCGGAACCCGTTCGAGGTCCCCATCGAGGAGCTGCACGAAACGCAGGTGCTACGAACCCTCGTGGGCGGAGAGGTCGTCTACGACCGGCATCGCGACACCGTGGACGACCTCATCGACGAGGAGACGTTCGAGCCGACGAGCAGGTACATCGACGAATAGCGTGGTCCAAACAGGGAGGCCAAGAGGTCGACAAGCCGGCCGGCATTTTGCAATCCAGAAAATGATTTCTATTCTGCAAACCGGCAGGTGATCGCCGCCGCCGCCGGAGGGCCGAAGGGATCCCGCGGCGAGCGATTCAGGGCGACGGCGGCGAGACCCCGCAGCGCAGCGAGGAGGCTCGCCGCCCAAAGCCCGTAAAGCGAGACCCGGGACCCTTCGGCCCTACCTCGGGCGATGTCAGGAAGCCGCTGCCGCGAGCACCTCCTCGTCCACATCCATGTTCGAGTAGACCCGCTGCACGTCGTCGTGCTCCTCCAACGCGGCCAGCAGCCCGAGCAGGCGCTCGGCCTCCCGGCCCTCGACGTTTACCTCAGACTTCGGGACCATCCCAAGCTCGGCCTCGCGGATCTCGATCCCCGCCTCGCGAAGCCCCTCCTGTACCGAGTGGAAGTCCCCGGGCTGGCAGGTGATCAGAAAGACGTCCCCCTCGCCCTGCATGTCCGATGCGCCCGCCATGACCGCAGCCTCGAGCAGCGCATCCTCGTCGAAGCGGTCCGCATCGACGTAGATCTGACCCAGACGGTCGAACATCCAGGATACCGAGCCGTCCACCCCCAGGTTGCCACCCCTCTTGTCGAACAGGTGTCTCACCTCCGCGATGGTCCGGTTCTGGTTGTCGGTGAGGCACTCCAGAAAGAGGGCTGCGCCGCCCGGACCGTACCCCTCGTAGGTGCACTCCTCGTAGCTGGCGCCCGGCAGGGCCCCCGTGCCGCGCTTGACCGCCCGATCGATGTTCTCGTTGGGCATGTTCTCGGCCTTCGCGTTATCGACGGCCGTGCGCAGGCGGGGGTTGAAGTTGGGGTCGCCTCCGGCCTGGCGGGCGGCGACCGTGATCTCGCGCGCCAGCTTCGAGAACATCTTTCCGCGGGCCTGGTCGTTCTTGGCCTTCTGGCGCTTGATCTGCGCCCACTTGCTGTGTCCGGACAAGCCTCTACTCCATCAAGCTTCGCCCGCGGCCATTCAGCGTGCAGCCAGCGCCGCCTCGCGCTCCTGCTCGACTTCGGCGACCACCTTCTCGGCCACGTGCGGAGGCACGGGCTCGTATCCCTGGAGCGTCCGGGTGTGCGTGCCCTTGCCCTGCGTGAGGGATCGGACGGCCGCCGCGTACTTGTGCAGCTCCGCGAGCGGAACGGTGGCCCGTACGACCTGCCAGCGGACCTTCGAGTCCACCCCGAGGATTCGCCCTCGCCTCTGGTTCAGATCGCCGATCACCTCGCCCATGAAGTCCTCGGGCGTTCGAACCTCCACCTCCATGATCGGCTCCAGCAGGACGGGGCCGGCGCTCCGAGCCACGTTCCTGAACGCTATCGAGCCCGCCACCTTGAACGCTTGCTCGGAGCTGTCGACCGAGTGGTACGAGCCGTCGTAGCACTCCGCCACGAAGTCGACCACGGGGTAGCCGGCGAGCACCCCTCTGGATGCGGCGGCCTGAATTCCCTTGTCGACGGCCGGTACGAACTTGTGGGGTATGACGCCGCCCTTGATCCGGTTGACGAACTCGTAACCCTCGCCACGCTCCACCGGTTTCAGCCGAATCCAGCAGTCCCCGAATTGGCCGCGCCCGCCGGTCTGCTTCTTGTGACGTCCCTGTCCTTCGGCCGTCTGCGTGAGCGTCTCCCGATAGGGGATCCGCGGGTCCTCCGTGTCCACCTCGACGTGATACTTCCGCTGGAGCTTCTCGAAGCAGATTTTCAGGTGCAGCTCGCCGCAGCCGCGCGCGATCGTCTGTCCCAACTCGGGCTCGTAGCCGGAGCGGAAGGTCGGATCCTCTTCGTGCAGTTTGTTGAGGCCGGTTGCCAGCTTGTCCTCATCCCCCCGGTGCTTGGGTGTTACCGCTATCGAGTTGTCCGTAGCGGGCCACTCGATTCCGGGTAGCGTCAGTCGCCTCCCCTCGGCACAAAGGGTGTCCCCCGTGTGCGTGTCCTTCAGCTTGGCCACGACTCCGATATCGCCGGCGTGCAAACGCGGAGTCTCGTTTCGCCGTTCCCCGGCCGGCGTGGCGAGATGCGAGATCCGCTCCGGAGTGGTGTGCGCAGGGTTGTAGACCGCGGCGCCGTTGTCGACGGTACCGCTGAAGACCCGGAAGTAGGAGAGCTCGCCGACGTGCGGCTCCGACGTCGTCTTGAAGACCATCGCCGTGAACGGATCGCTGTCCACCCCGGCGAGCTCCACGGCGTCCCCGTTCCTGCCCTCTGCCAGGAACGGCCCCGCCTGCTCGGGCGAGGGCATCAGCTCGACGAGCTTGTTCATGACCGCCCGAACCCCCCAGCCGGACTCCCCGGAGCCGCAGAACACCGGAAACAGCTCGCCCCGCCTCATCGCCGCGGCCATGACCTCGAGAACGCGCGTGCGATCCAGTTCCTCACCCTCGAGGTAAGCCTCCAAGAGCTCGTCGTCCGCGCTGGCGATCGTCTCGATCAGATCCTCGCGGTACCGATCGACGGTGGCCTGAAGCTCTTCGGGGATCTCCGCATCGTCGTACTCGCCCTTGCTCGAGCCCGATCGGTACATGTGGGCGCGGCCGGAGAAGAGGTTGACGATCCCCCTGAACTCCTCTCCAGAACCGATCGGCACCTCCACGGGGATGGCGCCGCCGGAGAGGTCCGCCTTGACCTGCTGGAAGACGTCCTCGAACGAGGCGTTCTCCCGGCCCATCATGGAGATGAACACGAGCCGGGGGATCCCTCGCTCCTCGCAGGCCTCCCATGCCTTCTCGGCGCCGATCTCGACGCCGTCCTGGGCGTTGATCACCACCAGGGCGCCGTCCACCACGCGCACGGCCGCCTTGGCTTCGCCGAAGAAGTCCGTAAAGCCTGGCGTGTCGATGAGGTTCAGCTTGACGCCCTTCCAGGGCACGGGCGCGACAGCGAGGTTGATGGATATTCCGTGGTCGGTCTCTTCGGGGGTGAAATCGGTGAGCGCGTTGCCACGTTCCACATGCCCGCGCCGGCGGGCCGCTCCACCGATGTAGGCCATCGCGTCGACCAGGGT
>JAUWDL010000254.1 GCA_030608825.1 Gemmatimonadales bacterium | reverse complement strand
TCGGCGCTCGGCACGCTCTTGTCCGGGGGATCGATCGCCAACCTGACCGCGATCGTCGCGGCCCGCGACGCCAAGGGGGTCCGCCCTCGCGACGTGGAGCGCTCACCGGTCTACATGACCCGCCAGGTCCACCACTGCGTGACCAAGGCGATGCGTTTGGCCGGCCTCGGCGAGGCCCCGATCCGAGCGGTTCCCCTCGACGACCGGTACCGCATGCGGGCGGACGAGCTGGCACGCCTGGTCGAAGCGGACCGAGAGGCAGGGCTACGGCCGTGGATGGTCGTGGCGTCCTCGGGCACGACGGACACCGGGGCGATCGACCCGGTCGACGAGATCGCGGACGTCGCGGAAGCGGAGGGCCTCTGGCTCCACGTCGATGCGGCCTACGGCGGCTTCTTCCTCCTCACCGATCTCGGACGAGAGCTGATCCGCGGCCTCGAGCGCTCGGATTCCGTCGTGATGGACCCGCACAAAGGCCTCTTCCTTCCCTACGGAACCGGGGCTCTGATCGTGAAGGACGGGGAGCTGCTCGCCCGCTCGCAGCACTACGAGGCGAACTACCTTCAGGACGCGCTCAGCTCCACCGAGGAGATCTCCCCGGCGGACCTGTCGCCCGAGCTGACGCGCCATTTCCGCGGGCTGCGGATGTGGATGCCGCTCGTCCTGCACGGCCTCGCCCCCTTCCGCGCCGCCCTCGAGGAGAAGATCCAGCTCTGCCGCTACTTCTACGAGGAGCTGGCGAAGATCCCGGGGATGGAGCGCGGCCCCTACCCCGAACTGTCGGTGGCGCTCTACCGCTACGTTCCGCGCGAGGGTGATCCCAACGAGTTCAACGCCCGTTTGATCCGGGAGGTTCAGCGGGACGGCCGCATCTTCCTCTCCTCTACCACGATCGACGACGTCTTCTGGCTGCGGCTTGCCGTCCTCTGCTTCCGCACCCACCGCCGGCACGTGGACCTGGCCCTGGAGATCCTGAAGGAGAAGATCGCCACGCTGGAGGGTTGAAGCCGCACCTGTGGGGGGTCTCCCCACACCGTTCATCAAGACCTTCGCGACTGGCTCCATCGGCTGGCGGAGTGAACGATGATGGATGAGGGGGGCGTCGTGCGTGGGTGGTGGGATCTCCAGGTCAGGAGGCTCTCATGACATTCCGAACGCTGCTGATCGCCAAGGCCGCCGTCTGCCTGGCGTTCGGCCTGCTTCTACTTCTCGTGCCGGTGGCTCTGCTGAACCTGCTCGGCGCGGAGCTCGGCTCCGCCGGCACCTTCACGGCCAGGGAGTATGGCGCCGCGCTGATCGGCGCTCTCTTTCTGATGTGGTTCGCGAAGGACGTTCAAGCCTCCGACGCGCGTCGCGCCATTCTCCTTTACCTGCTCGTATACGACGCCATCGGCGTGATCATAACGGTGCCGGCAGTCCTCTCGGGCGTCCTGAACTGGCTGGGCTGGAGCATAGCACTCGTCTATCTGTTCTTCGCTCTGGGTGCGGGCTACGTCCTTGGCCAGGAGAATCCGGAGGGTGGGGGTCGCGCCGCCCAAGCCTGAGCGGCCGTTCCTACTCCTTCCGGCGGGTGACCACGAGCTGGTCCCCCTCGATCCGCTTCTTCCGGTAGCCCGCGAGGTGGAAGATCTGGAGCGCGTAGAAACGCGCCACGTGGCGGTCGATGCGCAGCGTCCCGGGTCGGTCGAGATCCCGATGGACGCCCGGCAGAAGCGGTAGCAGCGCGTCGACCCGGAGCTGGCGCAGGGTGGACGACAACGTCAGCCAGAAGGCGCTGAACTTGCGGATCACGAAGAAGCCATCGTCGCCCTGCCGCTGATAGAGAGGCATGAGGATGCCTCCGCCCTCGGGGGCGCGAAGCTCGCCGCGATCGTTTCTGCCTAGCAGGTCTCCCTCGCTGATCGTCTGGAAGCTCACGAACCCGGGAAGCATCTCGAATCCGTCGTCCTCACGGAGGCCGTGGCGGTACCTGACCTCCACTGCCTGAGGCAGGCCCGTCGTGGCCGCGGCGAGGCGTTTGCGGGCCTCCTCCACGGCCGGGACACCGTCGGGCTCGATGAGGACGCCGGTCTCGGCCAACGCCAGCCAGACGGCCGCCTCACAGTGGTCCACCGAACGGGGATCATCATGCTGTCCGCCCTCGAAGCCGAGCGTTATGAACCCTTCGCCATCCAGGTGATCGAGCAGGGTGTGATCCAGGTGCTCTTCGAGGCCCAGCACGTGAGGCACCGGGAAGCGGAGGGCGAAGCGCCGATTGCGTAGGGTGTCCATCGCCGTGGCGAACGGCGGACTCTCTCCGGATGTGCTATGCAGGTCCAGGCAGTAGACCTCGCCGCGGGCTCGAGCCGCGGCCGAGTCGATCTCCTCGAGCAGCTGTCCGGCCTCCAGGTCTTCGGCGTCCTCGAGGGCGTCTGCCCGGCGAGCCCTGAGGGCCGCCACCTTCGCCGGGGACCAGTGCCGATTGAGATCGGAGTCAATGAAACGCTCTCCCAGCGACACGGCGCTGAGGTTCCCGACGAGGCCGATGAACTCGCCCCGCATCCGCGGCCGCTCGGCCTCGAGGCGGGCGAAGACCTTCTGCAAAGCCCGCAGGCCGGCCGGCTCGTTGCCGTGCAGGGAAGCTGTGCACAGCAGTGTGGGCCCGGCGGCTTCCCCTGCTAGCTGGCCGACTAAGCGATCGACTTCCAAGGCAATCAGCGGCTCCGTGCTCACAACGATGGACATCCGTTCATGCTCGGCACTCCAACGACGTCAGGCAAGGGCCATGCCCGCCCCGACTACGGGTAGAGCCGCGTCACGGACCAGCTGTCCTGGTCGCGACGGAAGCGGATGCGATCGTGCAGCCGGTTCACTCGGCCCTGCCAGAACTCGATGACGTCGGGGCGCAGCCGGAAGCCGCCCCAGAACGGCGGAAGCGGGACCTCTTCGCCCTCGAATTCCGCCTCACGCTCCTGGAATCGCCGCTCCAGCTCCCGGCGGCTCGTGAGGACCGAGCTCTGTGCGGAGGCCCAGGCGCCCAGACGGCTGCCGCGCGAGCGGGTCCTGAAGTAGGCGAAGCTCTCCTCCTCGCTCAGGCGCTCGACGGTCCCCTCCACCCTCACCTGACGGTGCAGGACGTTCCAGTACACGAGGAACGCCGCCGCGGCGTTCTGGGCGAGCTCGCCGGCCTTGCGGCTCTCGTAGTTCGTGTAGAAGACGAAGCCTCGGGCGTCGTAGCCTTTCAGCAGCATCATGCGGACCGACGGCCTGCCGTCCGGCGTGGCCGTAGAAAGAGCGATCGCCTCGGGAAGGAAGAGCCCCGATTTCTTCGCCGAGGAGAACCACCGGTCGAAGAGGGCAATAGGGTCCGAACCGGCCGACGACTCGGAGAGTCCGCCGACCGTCCCCTTTCCGACCGTGAGGAAGGAGCGCAGGATGGTGCGAATTGACATTTGCGCAACG
>JAUWDL010000192.1 GCA_030608825.1 Gemmatimonadales bacterium | reverse complement strand
CCGCGCAGGGTCGGCTGACCGGCTACCTCCTCGCGGTTCTGCCCATCGTCATGGGAGTGATCATGTTCACGGTCAGCCCCGAGTACATGAGCGTCCTGTTCGATGAGTCGATGGGCAGGGTCGCGCTCGGCTCCGCGGCCGTACTGCAGATCCTGGGCTATCTGAGCATCCGCAAAATCATCGATATCGATATCTAATGATGTATTTCGTGATGGTCCTGTCCGCGGCCTCCGTGTCGCTGATCGTTCTCGCAATCGCGAACTTCGCCCCGTCGCGGCCCGCCGCGGTCGACCGAAGGATCGCCTCGTTCCAGGCGGGAGGTCGCCAGCGCGACCAGGTGGAACGCCGTCGCCGGCAGGAGAAGCGGGAGCGCCTCGCCGCCCTGGTCGAGGCCATGGGCAAGCGCATGGGGCAGATGAAGAACGAGCGCGACATGCGAGCCCGGCTCCTGCACGCGGGCTACCGAAAGCCTGGCGCGCTGTACGTCTACCTCGGGGCCCGGGTGCTGCTGGCCGTGGGTCTGTTCGCCATCGTTCTCGTAAGCTGGCCGCTGGCGGGCGTCGCGGGTGGGCGGGTGGTCCTGGGACCGATCATGGCGGCAGCGGCCGGTTGGATGCTACCGCGGCTGATCCTCTCGCGGCGCATCAAGAAGCGGCACACGACCATCCAGAAGGCGCTGCCCGACACCCTCGATCTCATGGTGATCTGCGTGGAAGCGGGCCTGGGTCTCAACCAGGCGCTCGTCCGCGTCTCGGAGGAGACGGAGAGCCTCAGCAGCCCGATGAGCGAGGAGCTCCAGATCACCAACCTCGAGATCCGGGCCGGAACGCCGCGCGAGGAGGCCCTGCGCAACCTGGGCGACCGGACCAACGTGGCCGATTTGCGCCAGTTGGTGGCGATGCTCATTCAGACCGACCGGTTCGGGACCTCGATCGCGCAGGCACTGCGCGTTCAGGCAGACACCCTTCGAACCGCTCGCAGGCAGCGGGCCGAGGAGGCGGCGGCGAAGACCACGATCAAGATGATCTTCCCGCTCGTACTGTTCATCTTCCCGGCCATGTTCGTCGTGATCCTCGGCCCCGCCGTCTTCCACATGGTCAACCTCTTCACGAAAGTACAATGAACAGACCTACGAGTTTGGCCGACGTCACCGAGACGCGATCGGCCGAGACAGCTGACGAGAGAGAAACGACCGGGTCGCGGCGGACGGCTCAGCCCGCGGCTCTACGTGGGGCGCCATCCCGTTCCGGGGAAGGGCCCGACGCCGCTCCCCCGGTTCCGGAATCTCTCGAGGACACCGCCCTCAGTTCGGCGACCCTCTCGGACCTTCTTCTGCGCACGCTGAATCAGCAGGGAGCCCGAACCGGGGCCCAGCTTGAGGAGTTCATCAGGCTGCCCTTCCACATCCTGGACGACGAGCTGCTGACCCTCCAGCAGAGACGGTTCGTGGAGGTGCGTTCCACCCAGGGCGTCGGACGCCGCGGCTACTTCTTCGATCTGACGGGCGAAGGCCGCAGCCGCGTTCGAGAGATCCTGCCCTCCAGCCGCTACGTGGGTCCCGCTCCCGTTCCACTCAGCCAGTACTGGGCGGTCGTGGACAAACAGAAGGTCCAGGACGCGCGCGTGAGTCGAGAGATGGTGCGTGAAGGCTTCAAGCACATGGTCCTGGATGATGAGCTGATGGACAGCCTCGGCCCGGCGGTGAATTCCGGCAAATCCCTCTTCCTGTACGGCTTCGCGGGCAACGGCAAGACGACCATAGCCGAGGCGATCGCCGACATGATGGGGGGCGCGATCTACGTGCCGTTCGCGATAGAGGTGGAGGGCCAGGTCATCTCCCTGTTCGATCCCCTTCATCACCGGCCCGTGTTCGAGGAAGAGCAAACCGGCGGCGACGCATGGCTGAAGCCGGCGAAGGGACACGATCCACGGTTCATTCGTGTGCACCGTCCCGTCGTGATGGTGGGAGGCGAGCTTACGCTCGATCAGCTCGAGCTGCAGTTCGACGCACAGAGCGGCGTGTTCCGCGCCCCGCCTCAGGTGAAGGCGAACGGCGGCATCTTCATCATCGACGACTTCGGACGTCAGAGGGTGCGACCGCGAGATCTTCTCAACCGCTGGATGCTGCCGCTCGAGAAGAACGTGGATTTCCTCACGCTGCCGATGGGGCCGAAGCTGCCGGTACCGTTCGAGTGCCTGCTGATCTTCTCGACGAACCTGGACCCGTCGGAGCTCGTGGAAGAGGCGTTCCTCCGCCGCATCCGCTACAAGATCCTCATCGGAGATCCCACCCGGGAGCAGTACGAGGAGATCTTCGAGCGGTGCTGCGTGGCGCGCGGCATTCCGTATACGAGCGAGGCGGTCGCCTACATCTTCGAGACCTACTACGAACCGCACGGCATCTACGCTCGCGCCTGCCATCCGCGGGACATCGTCAACCAGGTCTGTGACCTGGCGCAGTACCTGGAGGTCGAGGCGTCGCTCGCGACGCCGATGCTCAAGCTGGCGTGCGGGGCGTACTTCCTGGATACGTCCGACCCGCAGGCAGACAAAGAGGAGACCGAGGCACATGTCGACTAGAGCCGTTGGTCAACGCCCGAGGTGGCTCGAGCAAACGGATGTCGAGCCCGCCGAGGCGGCGAACGGAAGGAGCGTCGCGGCGCTCGAGGCCGTCGGGCCGTCGGCCAACGGGTACGGATCGGCTCAGGCCTACGATCCTCTCCAAGGGGGGATCGAGCGTCTTCGCGAGGCGGCCATCCAGGTCGCGAGAGAAGACGCGGCGTCCGGCCTGCCCGACCCGGGCAACTCGAGAGGCAGCGAGACCGAGCTGGAGCTCAAGCAGCGCTGCAAGGCCTTCTTCCAGCGCTGGCAGTCGCAGGAGCGCCGACGACTCAACCAGCAGGTGGCCGACATCGAGCGCGAGATCGCGGGCGATCTGGGAAGCGCATCCCTCGAGATCGACCGGTTCGAGCGGTTCACGAACGATCTTTGCCGCCTGAAGGCGAAGACCGCGATCCGCCGGCAGGAGGTAACCGCGGAGCTGGAGAAGACCAACGAGGCAAGTCGCGGCCTGCCGACCAAGGTATATCTGCTGGCGATCTCCTTCCTGGGCATCGTGGAGTTCTTCGCCAACGCGCCGGTCTTCAGCGCCCTGCTGCCTCGCGATGCGCTCACGGAGCGTCAGATACAGCTCGTCGCCGAGACGTCGTCGGGCTGGCTCGCCGGCGTCGAGAGGGTCTTCGCACAGTTCATCCTCCGGCCGGACGCGGCGTTGCTCGCGGCCGGAGTGATCACCTTCCTCTGCGTTCTCGCGCACTTCTTCGGCCACTCGCTGCGGGACCTGGTCATGCACCGGGACAAGCAGAAGAGAACCACGTCGGGCAAGACGTCGATGGAGAGCGTGATTCCGATGATCCTCTCCGGCGTCGGCCTGCTGCTTGTCCTCGGCGTGCTCTACGAGGCTCGGGTCACGCTCGGCGAGGTGGGGGAGAAGCGGTTCCAGGAAGACGTGGTGGTGATCGAGGAACTCCGCCGTAACGCGGGCTGGCTTCGCGTGGACGGGGATCTGCTGGCTGCCAACGAGCAGGCGAACCGCGCCGATGACATGGAGGCCGCAGCGACACACCTGAGAGAGTACGCGGCGTCCATGAGCCGGCTCAGCTTCCCGATCCTGCTGCTCAACATGACGCTCGTCCTGTGCGCGATCTCAGCGGCGTACTTTCACCGACGGGATGAACGGCAGGAGGTGTTCAACGAGAGTCCGTTCGAGACGGAACGAGTGCAGCAGATAGACTTCGCCGAAACGTCGGCCGCCAAGGTCAGCAACGTCCTGGCCGACCTCGTCCGGAGCATTCGCGAGCTCAAGAGCCTCGTCACCGAACAGCCGCTGAAAGAGTGGCGGGGGGTCGTGCATCAACTAGAAGCCGTCATCGTTCTCTATCGCTCGGAGAACGGCAGGGCGCGCGACCTGGATCCCCAGTCCATCCCCGCTTTCTCAAAGCGAGTGCGCCTCGGGCTTCAGATCGATGAGGAGTCCCAGGAGACGCATCCGGAGACCAGGGATCCGGAAGACTACGAGCGCGAGCGGCGCGAGCTGAGGGAGCGGTTCGAGAACGTGCGCCGACGCTTCACGGAGGAGGCGATCGCTTGATG
>JAUWDL010000080.1 GCA_030608825.1 Gemmatimonadales bacterium | reverse complement strand
GCTCACCTACCGGTTGGCCGACCGGATGGCTGGGCGCGGCCCTGCCGTCGTCGCAGCCGGTCTGCTCGCCCTCTCACCAGTCCTCCTGGAGTACTCGCACTACGTGCTCTCGGAGGCTCTCTTCGTCGTCCTGGTCGTGACGGCTCTGCTGTGGATCGAGCGGGCGGCGCAGGGATCGACGGGAGAGGACGGGCGGCACGGAATCACGCCTGCCTTGCTCCTCGGCCTCGCGGCGGCGGCAGCCGCCTTCTTGACACGCACCGCCGGACTCCCGCTCCTCGCAGCGGCCGTCCTCTACTTCGCGCTCGAGCGGAAGCCCCGGCGGCTCGCGCTGGCCACGGCGGCCGCCTCGGCCTCGGCAGGCGGCTGGTGGCTCTACCAGCGCTGGGCTTCCGCCGCCCCCGGTGCAGACGTCTCGCAGCCGACCTATCTGAAGGAGATGCTGCTGAGAAACCCGTACGACCCGGCGGCCGGATCCGCCGGCCCCGGCGACCTCGCGATCCGCGGGATCGAGAACCTCTGGAGCTACGTGTCCGAGATCCTGCCTCGGGCTATCGCCGGTGGATGGAGCGCTGCCCCGGGCGGCGAGGCCGTGCTAACGGCCCTGGGGCTGGCGGTAGCGGGGCTGGCCTTCGGCGGTTGGGTCCGGCGCTCGATGAACCGCTTGGGCCCGGCGGAGCTCTTCACCGTGCTCTACGCCCTCATGCTGACTCTTTGGCCGCCCGTTTGGACGGACCAGCGTTTCCTCCTGCCGCTTCTCCCACTGCTCCTTGCCTATGCCGCCTCCGGCGCTTCGGAGCTCGGCCGCCGGCTCACCGGGGGTAGGGAGGGCGCCCGGACGCCCGCCCTGGCGACGGGAGCCCTCGCCGCCGCCGTCGGAATCGGCGCGGCCGTCACCGCGGTCGCCCGAACCCCGGACAGCATCCGCTGCCTGGCGGAGTTCAGGGCCGGTGCTCCGTGCGACCCACCGGAGTTCGCCAGCTTCTACGCCGCCGCCGAGTGGGCGGCCGTGAACACGTCGCCCGAAGCCATCGCGGTCAGCCGAAAGCCGCGGATCTTCTTCTGGATCTCCGGGCGGCGTGGCGACCTCTACCCGTATTCGACGGACGCGCGAGTGGTGATGGATGGGATGAAGCGGATCGGAGCGGACTACGTCGTGGTGGACGCGATCAGCGGCACGACGTCGCGCTACCTGGTCCCGGCGCTGCGCCAGAACCTGCCGATGTTCGAGATCGTCTACGAGGGCGGGGAACCCCCGACGTTCGTGCTGAGCTTCGATCCCGACCCGGTGGCGGCGGACTGAGATGGATGAGCCAGGACGGGTGGAAGGACTGCGCATCGTCCACATCGTCACGGCTTTTCAGCGCTACGAGGAGGACGTCATCACACCCTGGCTCTCGGCGCTCGTCTCCGCCCAGCGGGCGCGCGGCATGGACGCGTCGATTCTGGCGCCGTCCTACCGAGGGCTCGGGTCGCAGCGCATCGGCGGCATACCGGTCGAGCGCTTTCGCTATGCCCCTCGATCGTGGGAGACCCTCACCCACGACGAGACCGTGCCGGACCGCCTGAGACGATCGCCGGCATACGCGGCCCTCCTGCCCTCATACGTGGCCGGTGGCTTGTGGGCCGCCGTTCGTTCGGGACGGCGGCATCCGGACGTCGTGCACGTACACTGGCCCGTGCCTCACGCCCTGTTCGGCGCCGCCGCCCGCTTCGCGTCGGGAGGCCGGGCGGCCCTCGTCTGCACCTTCTACAGCGTCGAGATCAGCTGGGTAGAACGCCGCGCTCGCTGGCTCCGCCCGTTCCTCACGTGGAGCGCTCGGACCGCCGATGCCGTCACCGCGATCTCCTCCGCCACCGCGACCAGGGTACGGGCGCTGGTCGACCGGGACGTGGATGTGATCCCGTTCCCGGCCAGCTTTACGACACCCGGCGGGGAAGGGCGCCCCGCGCTGACGGGCGCGGGACCGCTGCGTCTGCTATTCGTTGGGCGTCTGGTCGAGCGGAAGGGCGTGGAGTATCTGGTCGAAGCGCTCGGACTCGTTCGCGAGGCCAGACCCGTGGAGCTGACCATCGTGGGAGAAGGCGAGTGGAAGAGCACGATCCAGGAGGCCGCGAAGAGAGCGGGAGTCGACCGGGACGTCCGCTTTGCCGGGCACGTTCCGGAGTGTGATCTTCGCGGGTACTACGAGGCATGTGACATCTTCGTGCTTCCGGCGGTGATCGACGCGAAGGGAGACACTGAAGGTCTGGGTGTCGTGCTCCTCGAGGCCCTCGGCTTCGAGCGACCGGTGATCGGATCCGACGTAGGAGGCATCCCGGACATCGTCCGGCCCGGGGAAACGGGCTGGCTGGTTCCGCCCGCCAAGCCGAAAGCCCTTGCGGAGACCATCCTCGAGATCGCGGGTGACCCGGAGCGGGCACGCGACGTTGCCCGCGGTGGGCGCGCCATCGTCGAGGGGCGCTTCTCGCTCGAGCGTGTCACCGAGGAGCTCGAGACCGTATATCACGCGGGCCTCTCGAGGCGCTCGCGGGCACGCGCACAAGGATCATGAGTCGCGATCCGGGGGTGGAGGGCCACGGGGAGCGAGCCGGCGACTGGTACGAGGCGAGACTTCGCAGCGACGCCTACCTCGAGAGTAGACGCCGGAAGGCGCGCGTGATCGCCGAGCTCTGCTTGAACGAGCTGGCCGCGGCCGAGCGAATCGCCGACCTCGGATCCGGAACGGGCATCATCAAGAAAGTACTGGAAGAGACTATCGCTAAACCTATTTTAGGCATAGAGATATCAGAACACGTGATCGTCGCGCGCCAAGGCATGGTCCGTGGAGACATCCTTCGCCTCCCGATCGCCGACGAGGCCCTCGACTTCCTGATCATGAACCACGTCTACGAGCACGTCGGCGATCACGGGCGCCTCTTCGCGGAGGCTCATCGCGTGCTCCGACCCGGCGGTCAGGCCTTCGTGTCGGCGGGCAACCGGTACGTCCTGATGGAACCCCATTACCGGCTTCCGCTTCTGAGCTGGTTGCCGAGCGCCGCTGCCCACGCCTATCTGCGCTCGAGTGGAAGAGGGCGACGATACGATGACATCCGATACCTCTCCTACGGACGTCTTCAGCAGGTGATGTCGGGTCCGGGGTTCCGCGTGCGAGACATCACGCGTCGGGCCATCGATGATCTGATCGCCACGACGTGGGGTCCGGCCTGGGAGCGTACCTGGATGTCGTTCCGTACTCTTCCGGCTTCGGTCGTCGACCGCGCTCTGCGCGCCCTCTCCCCGCAGTGGTTCTTCATGCTGGAAAGGCCCGCCGCTTGAACCCCGGCGACCGGCGTCCCGGTTGGTGGGGAACCGTCGGCTTCCTGCTCGCGGTGGCGGCCGCGACGGTGTTCCTCTACCGCGAGTTCGTGTTTCAAGGCGATCGGATGCTCTTCGGCACCGACATGCTGGATCAGGCCTACCAGCTCAGGAAGTTCGCCGTGGACGAGCTGAGGGCGGGGCGGGGCCTGCCCCTCTGGAATCCGTTCGTCTACGGAGGTCTCCCGTTCCTCGCCGTGCTCCCCGGACCGGTGTTCTACCCGACGAGCCTCCTCTACCTGGCGATGCCGCTCTACCGCGCCATCGGTTGGACGTTCGTAGCCCACACCTTCCTCTCCGGCGCGTTCGGCTACTTCGCGGGACGCTCGTTCGGCCTCGGGCGGTGGGCCTCGGCGGTGACGGGCGTCTCCTTCATGTTCGGCGGCTATCTCCTCTCTACGCTGTACGGCGGTCACGACGGACGCCTGTTCGCGATGGTCCTGATCCCGCTTGCGTTCGGCTTGCTGGAACGCGGAATGCGGAGTGGGCGAGCGGTCTGGTTCCTGCTCCTCGGCCTCGTCGTCGGCGCGCAGATCTTCACGCCGCACGTGCAGGTGATGTACTTCTCCTCGTTGGCGCTCTCCGCTTACGCCCTCTTCGCCCTCTGGACCAGGTATCGGGACGCTCGGTCGCTGCGCCCCGTACTGTCCACCGCAGGTCTGTACGCGCTCGCGTTCCTCATCGCCGCCCTCGTCGGCGCGGTGCAGCTCTGGCCCACGGCCGGGTTGCTGGAGTTGGCCGTACGCGGCGTGCCGGGCCAGGAAGGGTACGCGTTCGCCAGCTCCTGGGCCTTGCCGCCTCAGGAGCTCTCGGCTTTCCTGCTTCCCGACCTGATCGGTTCGCTCGATCTCTACTGGGGGACGAACCCCTTCAAGCTGCACACGGAGTACCTCGGAGTCCTGCCGCTTCTTCTGGCGACGATCGGGCTGATGTGCGCCCGGAGGGACCCCCGGCAGTGGTTCTTCGCCGCAGCTGCGGCGCTGGGCCTTCTCTTCGCGCTCGGAGCGGCGACGCCACTCCACCGTCTGGCGTACGCGGTCGTCCCCCTGATCGGACGCTTTCGGGCCCCGGCGATGATGCTCGGTCCCGTGACGTTCGCGGTGGCTCTGCTCGCCGGCTTCGGGTGGCAGGCGATCGCGGACTCCAGGGAGGGCGGGGGACTGCCCTGGCCGAGAATCCTCCTGGGCTCCGGCCTGCTGGCGCTGCCCCTGCTCGCGGCCGCACTCGCGCCGGAGGGCCTGATCCGCTGGGCTTTTCACGCCTGGTTCCCCGTCGGTTGGACGAGAGAGCCGCCCGCGGAGGTGCTCGGGACGCTGCGTTTCGGGGCGAGACTCGGGCTGGTGGTGTGGGCCGCCACGCTGGGCGCCGCTCGAGCGGTGCAGCGGCGCCGGGTCGGAGAATGGATCTGCGCCGCCCTCCTGATCCTGGGCGCGCTGGACATGGGCCGGGTGGCCGGACGCTACCTGATCGCACTCCCTGCGGAACAGCTGCTTCCGGAAGATCCGGCGCTGCGTAGGCTGGCCACCGAGATGGCGCCCGGCGCACGGGCGTGGCCGCTGCCCGACTCCTACCGGCCCAACGAGCTCATGTACTTCGCGATCCCGGCCGTCACCGGCAGCCAGAACTTCCGGCTCGAGTGGTACGAGCGGCTGGTGGGCGGGCTGGAGTACGCCAACCTCGGAGGCCGCCGGGTCCTGTGGTCGCTGCTGGATCTCAAGTACCTCGTCACGGCCGAGCAGATCAACCTCCCCTTCCTCACGGAGGCGGCCGAGGGGAGGAAAGGTCGGGTCTATCGCATCTCGGACACGACGCCACACGCCTTCTTCCCGGCAAGCGTCGTGACGGTGGATGACTCGACGGCTGCGCTGGACATCACCCTGGGACTCGTCGACCCGCTCGAACGAGCGGTGGTGGAGACGTGGGCGTACGCCGGCTCCCCCTCGGGATCTCGCGATGAGGATGAGGACGGCGAGATCTCGGCCGGCAGCGGAGACGCGAGCATTCGATCCTACACGCCGAACGAGGTCGTTTTCTCGGTGTCCGCCGAGAGACCCGGCCTTCTCTTCGTGAGCGAAATATATCATCCGGACTGGGAGGCCCGGATCGACGGAAGTCCGGTCCCGATCCACCGCACCAACGTCGCCTTTCGCGGTGTGCAGGTGCCCGAAGGGGAGCACGAGCTGGTCTTCAGCTTCCGATCGACGTCGATCTTCGCCTCCGCCCTCATCTCCGCCCTCACGGCGACCCTCACTCTGCTCGCCGCCGCCTGGCTGCTGCTCCGGCGGCGACCGGAATCCGACCAGGAAGAGGCCACAGGGTCCCCTTGACCGACCGGTGGAAGCGGGTCGCGCTCGCCGTTTTCCTGCTCGCGGCGCTTCTGTTCATCACGCTCGCCCTCCAGGGCCAGTGGAGCGCCTTCGCCGAGCTTGGAAGATCGAAGAGCGGCACCTGGATCGCACGGCCGGGATGGCTTCTCGCGGCCCTCGCACTCGGTACGGTGAACCTTCTCGGCATGGCCGCCTTGTGGACCTGGCTCGCTCGCCGATTGGGCGAGGACATCCGGTATCCGGAGGGAGTGGCGGCCTGGGTCGGCTCCAACCTGGGACGTTACATCCCCGGGAAGGTCTGGCAGCTGGCGGGGCTGGCGGCCTTCATGCGGGGCACGGGCCGATCCGGCTCCGTGGCGCTCGTGTCGGCGCTCGTCTTCCAGATAGTGGTGCTGGTGAGCGGGATCGCCGCCGCTCTGCTGACGCTCGGGAATCGGATCGGAGACGCCTTCGGAGTCTCTATCCTCCTGCCGGTCGGCCTCGCCGTCGCACTCGCCCTGACCCTTCACCCTGCGGCCCTGCGCCGAGCCACCGCCGCACTCGCCAAGCTGCTGCGAGAGGACGGCCCGGCGGTCTCCTCCTTGATCGAGCGCGAGCGGCCCACGGGTGGGGCGTACTCCTGGATGCTGGGGGTGGCACTCCTGCTGGCCTGGTGGGTTTACGGGGCGGGCCTCTGGTTCCTGATCGCGGGGGTGTCGGAGGCGCCGGTGGGTGACATCCGGACGCTCACCGGGGTCTTCGCGGCCAGCTACGTGGCGGGCTACCTCGCCATCGTGACGCCAGGCGGCCTCATCGTTCGGGAGGGTGCGATGACGCTGCTGCTCACGATTGCAACGCCGCTTCCGGCG
>JAUWDL010000266.1 GCA_030608825.1 Gemmatimonadales bacterium | reverse complement strand
AGGAGGTGCAGAATCCTGGGCCAGTGCTCCGAAGCAGCCTTTCGGAGCGGCCAGTGACAGCCCTCCATGCCCGGCACGACCGGCAGGGTCACCTCGGGGAATCCGAGGGACGCACCCTCCACCGCCACGAGATACCGGCAGTGAAGGAGGAGCTCCAGCATGCCCCCCAGGCAGCGCTTGCCGTCGACGAACCCGACCGAGACCTCGAAGTCCTCGTGTAGGCGCCGGGCGGTTCGGGACCACTCGCTCGAAATCCGGAGTCCCTCCTCCTCGCTTTTCAGCGCGGGGAAGAAGTCGCTCGTATCGGCCCCGACCATCTGCGTCGACAGGTGGAAATCTCCCGTGATGATGACGCTCCCGATCCCTTCGGTCCGGAGCCAATCCAGAGCTCGGTTCAGCTCCCGATCCACGTCCCAGTTGTAGCTCTCCCTGCTGATGGTCACCACGCCGACCCGGCCATCGTGCTCGGCGTTGACGTAGAGCTGTTGCCACTCCGGCGCCTCCATCCCCTCGAAGGCCTCGGGGAACCAGCCGATCTCCGCCGCCCCCGGGTGTCTCGCGTGGTAGGCCTCGACGACGGCGATCGCCGACTCAGGCCCGACGTCGCGGATCACCGCGAGGATGCCTTGGCGGAACTGTGCGCACAGCTCGCCGATGGCGTTGATGTGGGAGAGGTGGGCCCTCTGCTCGTGCACCATCAGGTTCGCCATCTGGAACAGGGGCCCCAGGGTCCAGGTCCGGAACTCCTCCTGTTCATCGGCGTCCAGCTTCCAGTCGACGAGGGGACGGAAGTGGTTGGGCGGATACCAGGTCGCTCCCGTCTCCTTGTGCTCCTCGAGCTCCGGAGTCGGTCGGAACAGGTCGCCGTAGGTCCCGCTCAGGTGGTGGAGGCACGACCAGATCAGGAAGTTCGCCGCCGGCGCCCCGATCGCGTCGCTGGCCCGGAAGGGGTTCGGCCCGAGCATCTTCCGCGTGAGCTTGTCGATCTTCCAGAACGGCATGTTGCTGGCCCGATGATACCGGAGCCCGGCAAGCACCGAGCCGCAGAACAGCACGTCCAGCACGAAGGACCAATGGTCGCTCACGGGAACCGGGATCAGTCCCAGCGCCCAGAACAGCTGGGTGATGTCGGACGGCTCCGGCTCGACGATCTCCCAGATCTTGTTGATCTCGTGGGGGAAGGCCGGATGGGCCACGCCAACCCCGAGCTCGGAGCTGGGAAACCCGGAGGTGACGGATCGTATCGCTATGTCCGGAAATGCATTGCGAAAGATCTTATAATGTTCCTTCTTAACGTCGAGAATCTCGGGGATCGCTTCCAGGAGAAACCGGGGACGGAAGTCCTTCAGCTCCGCCGGCAGGTCGACGCCGTCGTAGTTGAGCCGAACGATGTTGCGCATGATCCACTCGGCGCCCTGGCGTCCGAACGCCGCGACGAGCCCCGGATACTGCCGCCCGATCCCATCCGGCGCCGAGGGGAAGTCGAGCGCCACGATCGGCACGTCGAAATCCACCAGCCTGGACCCGAGCTGCATCGCCTTGCCGGCGCCGACGATCCCGTTGGCTCCGGAAATGACCAGGCAGCCGCGCTCCTCCGGGCCGCCGAAGACACGGTCCACGAGGTCGGCGGCGTCGACCGGTAGTCGACCGGCCCGGAAGATGTCGCTGACGCTTCCGAGGCCGATCGTCTGCAGGGTCGGCTCCCGCATGGAGGTGGTGGTCGTCGCCATTGTCGAGGTCGCTGTCGTGGTGCTCATCGTCCGTCTATCTCCCTCGCGTTCTTCAGTCTGCAATCAGCTCGTAATCAGCGGCCGGGATCAGACCCCGACCGGGCTCAGTTGACGCTGAATTCGGCCGCGATCCCAACGTCGCCGGCCGCACAGCCGAAGACCAGCACGTTTCCGCCGCCCAGCATGACCGCTTCCTCGAGGGCCTCGATCAGGATCCTGGTGAGGGTCGGGCCCTGGGGATGCCCCCAGACCAGGGAGCTTCCGGTCTTGTTCATCTCGCGCCAGTCGTAATCCAGCATCCGCGAGAAGATCACGTCGTTGACCGCGAACGGGTTGTGGTTCTTCACCACGGCCATGTCGTCCATGGACGAGCCGGTCTTCTCGAGGAGCTTGCCCACGGCCATCGCCGGCGCCTCCGGCATGAGGCTGGGATGGGTTCTCACCTCGGCCTTGGCGACGAAACGGATGTCGATCTCGGGCCGCGGGCTCAGCTCGCGCGCCTTCTCCTCGGTCGTCACCAGCAGACAGGCCATGCCGTCGGAGGCGTGGGTCTGTGTCCCCGACGTGACGCAGGTGTCCAGCTCTCGCATGCCGCGAAGGTCTCCGCGCGACACCGGCCGCACGCCCAGGTCGTCGTCGACGCGACCCAGCGGGCGGCCCTGGACGTTGAGCACGTCGAGGGGAACCAGCACGCGATCCAGGAAGCCGCTCTCCTTCGCCTCGAAGTATTGCTGGTAGCGATAGAAGGCGACGTCGTCCGTCTCTGCACGGTCCGTCTTGTACTTGCGGGCAGCGAGGCCCGCAGCGGCTATCATCGCGTTCCCGGTGGCGGGATCGAAGCCGAAGTTGTCCCACACGTCGCTGATCGGCAGCGTCCGCTCGTGCGCCCGACGCTCCGGGAAGACCCCGACCGGCGAGTCGCTCGTACGGTCGAACGTCAGAACGCCCACGACGTCGGCAGAGCCGGTTTCCACCTCGGCGCCTCCGTGCAGCACCGCCTGAAGCCCGGTGGCGCACGCCTGCTCGAGGTGATAGCCGGGGATTCGGGTTCCGAGGCAGCTCGCCACCAACGGCGCGTTCCAGAACTTCCAGTGCCAGGGGATCGTCGACCCGATGACCAGGTACTCGAGCTCGCTCTTGGGGACCTTTCTCAAGCCCAGAATCCGGTTCATCGACTCGCCGGCAAACTGGCCGATGTTGACCTCCGCCAGGGCCGAGGTCTGCCAGGCCGGAAAAAAGCTGCTTCCCCACGTGCCGTAAGGGATTCTGGCCCTCGGCAGCATCCCGTTCGTATCCGTCATTTCCTGCTCCTGATCTGACCTTTCCGGTGCTCCTGGTTTACTCCTCGAAACCAGCAGCAGGGAAAGCTAACGAAGTGGAGCCCGCGGGGCTGTGGTGATGGGCTTGTGAAGGGATGTGGTGAGATCTCCCACCGAGGACGGGTAGCGAGAGCCTATACAGACTCGCCATCGAGTTCTCGGAGCGGGATCGGTCAAGATGCCCGCAGCGCACTGGCTGCGGGCGGCAGTGCGTGTGCTACTGAGCCAGCTGATCTCCCGTCTCGGGTCTCGTGAGAGCCAGACGCAGCGGCTCCTCCAAGCGGAGG
>JAUWDL010000223.1 GCA_030608825.1 Gemmatimonadales bacterium | reverse complement strand
ATCGTCCCACTCGCTCAAGAAGTAGAGTCCCCGCTCCTGTACCCAGCCCTCGAAGTCGATCGCCGTGATCCGGTTCGGGCGCAGGAACGCGGGAGAATCCGGGTTCAGAAGCGTCACCTCCGACGCCTCGTCCGTGACCCTGCCGTGCGGCCGGTCCATGGCGACGGCGTACGGCGCGAAGCCACCCTCAGCGAGCTCGTACTTGTTGTACTGGACGATCAGAACCCCACCGTCCCGCACCCAGTCCAGCAGCGTCGTGTTGGCCGCCGCCAGGTCGGACCGAACCTCGTAGGCGCGGACCCCGAGGACGATGACATCGAAGCGCTCGAGCCCGTTCGACTCCAGGCCGCCGGACTCGATCATCTCGACGGGCAGCCCGAGCTGGCGGATCGCCTCGGGCACCTGGTCGCCCGAGCCCATCACGTACCCGACCCGCCGGTCGGCGTCGACCTCGACATCGACGCGCCGCAGTGCCGTGTTCGCCGAGCGCACATAGGGCGTCGGCTCGATGTGCGGATAGTCGATGACGACGGCCTCCTGCGCGTAGGAGCGGCCGTCCCCCTCGACCACGGCGCGCAGCCACCCGGCCGAATCGGCTCCGCCGGACGGCCCACCCGCGGGCGCGATCTCGAAGGAATAGGAGCGCAGCACGCCGGGAGCGTCGAGAGCGACCCATCTCTCGGCAGGAGAGACCGTCCAGCCATCCGGCGCCACCAGGCGCAGCCGGCCACTCAGACCATCGGGCGCCTCGCTCCGGACCGTCACGACGACCGATCGCGGCGTTTCCTCCCCGAGCGGCCACACGATGGTGCGTGGCTCGATGGTGACGGAGACGGCAGGAAGCAGAAGCAGCGGGCGCCAGTACTCGCCGACCGCTTTGTCGACGCCCCGGAAGCGCACGGGGCGGGAGACGGCCAGGCGGGTCTCGGCGGAGCCGGCTCGCAGACGGAGCTCAACCGTCGCGGAGACCGGGGCCGGACCGAACGCGCGGCCGCGAAGCGCCGGGTCGCTCGGCCACGTGTATAGATCGCCGGCTCGATCACTCAGCAGGTAGTACGGCTGTGAGGACCCTGCGTCAGGCGGGATCCGTACGCGAAAGCCCCAGGCCGCCAGGTCTCCGGATGAGAGAACCCCAGGCGCCGCCGGCTGGCCTCCGGTCCCGCCCGCCTCTGCGCCGAGCCCGTTCGCCCCGGCGTCTTCACGGGACTCCCTCGCCTCCTCGAGGCTGGCCGGATAGAAGCGGCTTCCCGGCTCCCGGGCGATCTCGTCGTCGCCGGCCACGATCCAGCCCTCCGGAACGACCAGAAGGGAGGGCGCAGTCTCGAGCTCGAGCGGGCCTCCGTTCCATAGCTTCACGCGCACCCAAAAGCTCTGGCCGGGAACGAGCACATCGTCCTCGGACTCGGCGATCAGCGTCACCGAAGCGGCCGCCAGGATCGCTTCCTGCAGGGTCTCGATGCGCTCGTCCAGTGCCCGGACCAGCGCCGGATCCCGGCCCGCGGCGCTCCGGGCCTCGCGCAGCGCCTCCAGGGCACGAGCGAGGGCCGGCACGGCGTGCGATGGAGCCAGCGCGACAAGGTCTCCCCCGGCCTCGGCCAAGAGGCGCCGGTAGACAGCTATGGCCTCCGTGAGGCCATCACCATCGGCCGGCGCCAGGCCCTCCGACCGCGCCCTCGCCATGCCCGCCAGCGTCGTGTCGACGCCGGCGAAGAGCGATGTGTCCGACCCGGTCACGCGGCTCTCAATGAGCTGCAGCAAGGTGACGCGCGGGCCGCCGGGCTCGGCGGTACCGAAGTCCTGCGACCGGTGCTGACTCCGGCTCCGCATCGCGAGCTGATGATAGGAGCGGCCCAGAACCGGGTCGAGCGTTCCCGTCTCGATCGCCAGGGTCGAAGCCTCCGGATCACGCCACGTGCGGCGGTAGAGCTTCAGGGGCGTCCACGCTTCGATCCCGTGATCGGCGTGCTCCGGAAAGCGGGCCGGATCTCCGGCGGCATCGAACGCCTTCCTTGCCAGGAGGCCCGCGACCTGGTGCTGTCCGTGGCCGTCGTTGGGCGTTCCCGAGAACACGGACACGATGATCTGGGGCCTGAAGACGCGAATCGCCCACACCACGTCGCTCAGGATCGAGTCGCGGGGCCAGTGGCCGAAGGTCTCTTCCGCCGTCTTCGAGTATCCGAAGTCGAAGGCCCGCGTGAAGAACTGGCCTCCCCCATCCACGCGACGTGCGGCGAGGAGCTCGCCGGTGCGCACGATTCCGAGGCCCTCGCCGAGCTCGGGCCCGATGAGATTCTGGCCTCCTTCGCCTCTCGTGAGCGAGAGGTACGCAGCCTGCGCCCCCATCCCTCTGGCGAGCACCGCCAGGAGGGCCGTGTCCTCATCGTCGGGATGGGCTCCGATCAGCAGCACGCGCTTGATGCCGTCGAGCTGGCGCATGAGGAGGGCCGCCTCGACGACTCCCGGACCCACCCCGGACCGCGCGGCCTGCGCGGAGGCGTGGTTCGGCAGGAGGAAGCTCGCATACCCCGCGAGGCTCAACGCGACGAGGCTGGAGAGGAGCCGCAGGCGGAACCGGGCGTATGCTGGCATCGCGCCGAAGCTACGCAGGGCCGTCGGGCTCGGAAAGCAACGGGCGTAGGCCTCTTGCCGGCGGCCGCCAGCCACTCACATCCTGGTGTCGAATGGGGATGGGATCGTGCGTGACCCACAACAGCTGAGGAGATGGCCCATGAAGGCTCGACTCATCACTCCGTTTCTCACCTGTCTTTTCGCCCTCGTCCTGGCCGGCCCGCTCGCGGCACAGGACGACGAGCGAACCTACACCCGAGTGGCGCTCTGGCAGGTCGATCGGGCTCGCTGGTCCGACTTCGTCGAATGGTTCGAGCGCTATGACCAGGCCGTCATGGAGCAGTTGTTCGAGGACGGCGCGATCATCGACTGGGGACTCGACGCCTCGTCGCTTCACCGCGCGGACGGTTACACCCACTCCACCTGGTTTTCAGCCACCAGCCTGGCCGGCCTGGAGCGCGTGCTGGACGCGTTCGACACGGCGATGGAGGCTCACGGCGACGACGGCACCCGCGCTCTCGCCGATTTCGCCAGCATGATCACCAAGCATCGAGACTACCTGCTTCGAGACTTGGTTCGGGGATCAACAGGGGCCTTGCTCGATGGCGGCTACTGGGTCGGGAGCTTTCTCAACGTGAAGCCGGGCCAGGGTAGCGAATACCGAAGCTACTGGGACGAGCATACGCAGCCAGTGTTCGAGAGCCTTCTCGCGAACGGGACTATCGTCGCCTACGGCTTGACGGTCGAAGACATGATCACGGAGGGCTTCGGAGGACGCACCTCCTGGTACATCGTTCCAAATGCGGATGCCCTGGACACGGTGCAGGCGGCCTTCCGCGCGTCGTGGGGAGCCATGACCGAGGAGGGGCGAAGGGCCCGGGTGGCGTCGATCGTGGCGGTCGCCGAGGATGGCTCGTTCCAGGAGTTCATGTCGGAGCTGAGCCACTACGCCGTCAAGGCGAACTGATAGGGCCGGGAGCCACCGTCCTCAGCGAGGCACGAGGGCATCCTGCTTCCCGGGCCGCAGCTCAGCCCTGAACCACCAGGCGAGCACCAGGGCTAGGGCCGCGATGCGAAGCGGCTCGGCCGCGAGCGGCAGACCCACCGCCGTCGCCATCCCGGGGGCCGCGAACCAGTAGTAGAGGCCGACCGCGAGGGCGGCGAGCCCCCGCAGGATGCGGCGGTTCCGGATCGGCAGCAGCATCGTGGCCGCCACGGCCAGCAGGTAGCTGATCGCGGCCCAAAGCAGGATGTGCAGATAG
>JAUWDL010000030.1 GCA_030608825.1 Gemmatimonadales bacterium | reverse complement strand
AGGGCATGGCGCCGCCCGCTCCGTGAAGTTCGAGCTCTCGCGGAAGAGCCTCGATTTCCTCAGCCACCGGGCGCTCCGGGACCTTCTCGGGTCTCGTGGCCAGGCGGGGATCGGCGCACACGAGACGCCGAAGCTCGCGACCGGCGTCGAGTCTGAGGCCGGCTCCAAACCGTACGAGTTCGGGGACACCCTGAACGTTGACGTGCCCGAGACGCTCCGCAGCGCGATAGCCCGGTCGGGGCTGAAATTCCCGCTGCCGGTCGATTACGCGGATCTGCACGTTCACCAGGCCACGTACAGATCGAGCTGCGCCACCGTCTTGATGCTCGACTGCAGTCACTCGATGATCCTCTACGGCGAGGACCGTTTCACGCCGGCGAAGAAAGTGGCCCTGGCGTTGTCGCATCTGCTCCGCACGCAGTTTCCGGGAGATACGCTGCGCTGCGTGCTGTTCCACGACGGAGCCGAGGAGATTCCGCTCTCCGCGCTCGCCCGTGCGCAGGTCGGCCCGTACCACACCAACACGGCGGAAGGACTGCGCATCGCCCGCCGGATCCTCCGTGCTGAGAGCGGCGAGATGCGTCAGGTCATCATGATTACCGACGGCAAGCCCAGCGCGATCACGCTGCCCGGTGGCCGGATCTACAAGAACTCGATGGGATTGGACCCGCGCATACTGAGGGACACCTTCCGGGAGGTCGCGGCGTGTCGCCGGGACGGGATCGTGATCAACACGTTCATGCTCGCTCGGACGCCGGCGCTGATCGCGTTCGTTCGCAAGGTGTCGGAGATCTGCCGCGGGAAGGCTTACTTTACGACGACGATGTCTCTCGGCCAGTACATTCTAATGGACTACATGAGCCGAAAGACCCGCCACATTCGCTGATCGGGCCTGACCATGAATCTTCCGGACCGACCACCGCCTTCTGAGCTTCCGGTGTTGGCGGAAGCGCGGGATACGACCGTGCAACGCCTGTCCGCCCACTTCGCGGCGGATCACCTGAAGATCTCCGAGCTCGAGCGCCGTCTGGATCTTGTCTACAGCGCCGGGAGCCCGGCGGAGCTGGCCGAGCTCGTCGCAGACCTCCCGGCCCTCTCCGTGGACCAGGAGGTCGAGGTCGCGCCGTCCGTACGGGTCGAGCCGTGGCGCGCCGTGCCGAAGACCCAGACGATGATCGCCGTGATGGGGGGCGCGGAACGGAAGGGACAGTGGACGCCGCCTCGGCACCTGAACGTCGTCGCGATCATGGGCGGCGGGGGACTGGATTTCCGGGAGGCCATCTTCGGCGAGCCGGTCACGGAGGTGACGGTCGTGGTGTTCATGGGTGGGGTCGAGATCATCGTCCCACCGGGTGTGCGCGTCGAATCCAACGGCTTCGCCCTGATGGGCGGTTTCGAGCAGGTGAGCCAGGAGGGAACAGGGGCGGACGCCCCGCTGATCAAGGTCAACGGCTTCGTGTGCATGGGCGCCGTCGAGATGAAGGTTCGCCTTCCCGGCGAGACAGCGCGGGAGGCGCGCAAGCGGATCAAGCAGGAGAAGGGCCGGAAACGGCTCCGGCGAGGCCAGGACTCCTGATCCCTCGATCCCGGCGACCGGTTCGAGCGCTGCTCGAGCAAGCCCTCGCCTACCCTATTTCGTCGCTCCTTGACGTCTTTGGAGGCTGCCGGGTATTGTCAGCCGCCGCGCCGCTTCACCGGCGGCTAGCGCCAGCCAACGGAGGATACGGATGTCGGGAATTCCCGAGGTTCTGAAGTATACAGAAGAGCACGAGTACGTGCGCTCGGCCGATTCCGAGAACGAGATCGTTGTCGGGATCACGGACTACGCCCAGGGAGAGCTCGGGGACGTGGTCTACGTGGAGCTTCCGGCGGTAGGCGACAGCTTCGAGCGGATGGAGGTCTTCGGGACGATCGAAGCGGTCAAGGCCGTTTCGGATCTGTACAGCCCCGTCTCGGGCGAAGTCGTCGCCGTCAACGAGGCGTTGGAGGAGGATCCGGCTCTGGTCAATTCCGACCCCTACGGCGAGGGGTGGATGGTCCGGCTCAGGGTGCAGGATCTGACGGATCTGGACGAGCTTCTGGATGCTGAAGCCTACCGGGCGATTGTCGAAGAGTGACGGCGCCATAGGTCTGTTGGAAGCCCTCCTACGATGTCCTTCCTGACGCACAGCGAGGCCGACCGGCAGGAGATGCTGGCCGCGGTCGGCGTGTCCAGCGTCCGCGAGCTTTACGGCGATATCCCGGCGAGCCTGATCCTGGCCGACCCCCTGCCACTACCGGACCCGCTCTCAGAGTGGGAGGCGACCAGCCTTGTTTCCGGGCACGCGGCACGAAACGCGGAGCTCGTCTGCTTCGCCGGAGCGGGGATCTACGATCACCACGTGCCCGCGGCGGTCGATCACGTCCTGCGGCGGAGCGAGTTCTACACGGCTTACACGCCGTACCAGCCGGAGGTGAGCCAGGGGACGCTTCAGTCGATCTACGAGTTTCAGACCATGGTGTGCGAGCTCACCGGGCTCGATGTGGCAAACGCTTCGATCTACGACGGGGCGACCGCCACGGCAGAGGCCGTCCTCATGTCGCTCTCGGTGACGCGGCGCAAGGAGATCGTACTCGCCGGCCACTTGCATCCCCACTATCGCCAGGTCGTGAGGACGTACACGCAGGGCCTGGATGTCTCCCTTCTCAACGTCGGGGCAGGGGAAGCCGGGACGGTGGAGGAGGGGGCGCTGGAGGTGACCGATGCCACGGCCTGTGTCGTCGTGCAGAGTCCCAACGCGCTGGGCTTGATCGAGGAGTTGTCACCCCTGGCCGAGCGGATACACGACGCCGGAGCGCTCCTCGTGTGCGCGGTGGCCGACCCCGTGCCACTCGCCCTCATTCGCCCGCCGGGCGAGCAGGGAGCGGATGTCGTGGCCGGCGAGGGTCAACCGTTCGGGAACAGCCCGAGCTTCGGCGGTCCGGTCGTCGGCCTCTTCGCGGCGCGCGAGAAGTTCATCCGGAAGATGCCGGGCCGGATCGTCGGAGCCACGGAAGACACCGAGGGACGCCGAGGCTACGTGCTCACCCTCCAAGCCCGGGAGCAGCAGATCCGGCGCGAGAGGGCCACCAGCAACATCTGCACGAATCAGGGGCTGAACGCGCTGGCGGCGACCCTGCATCTGGCCATGCTCGGCCGGGAGGGGTTGAGGCAGGTGGCGGAGACGTCCGTGCAGAACGCGCACTACGCCGCGGCACGGATTCTCGAGCTGGATGGATTCGAGCTGCTCTATCCCGACACGCCGTTCGTGCGGGAGTTCGCGGTGCGAACACCGGAGGATCCGCGCACGATCTTGAGCCGCGGCCTGGAGCGAGGCCTGCTGGCGGGCGTTCGGCTCGGTCGCTTTCCGGACCTCGAGACGCCGGACGGACTCCTGCTCGCGTTCACGGAGAAGAGGACGCGAGCCGAGATCGATCGGCTGGTCGACGTGCTGGCTGGACGCTGATCGGAGCGAGACAGAAATGGCGAAGCTGACCTTCCACGGACATGCATGCGTCGAGCTGCTGGGCGATGATGGGACGCGGATCCTCATCGACCCGTTCCTCTCGGACAATCCGTTGGCGGACGTGGGCCCGGACCACTTCGACCGGCTGGACTACCTCCTGCTGACCCACGGCCACTTCGATCACGTGGCCGACGCGTGGGAGATCCTTCGCCGCACCGAAGCGACGCTCGTCGCGACCTTCGAGATCGTGAGTTATGCCCAGACGAAACAGGGGGTGAAGAACGCGCACCCGCTCCACATCGGTGGAGGATGGGATTTCCCCTTCGGCCGGGTGAAGCTCACGCCGGCGATCCACGGAGGACAGGTGGCTGGCGAGGGCGCGGAAGGCTTTACCACGTGCCCGGCGGGCATCCTTCTCTCGATAGACGGCCACCGCGTGTACCATGCGGGCGACACGGCGCTGACGGTGGACATGACTCTTCTGAAGGGGCAGGTAGACACCGCGCTGCTTCCGATCGGTGACAACTTCACTATGGGGCCGGAGGACGCCGCGCGGGCGGTGGAGATGATCGAGCCGTCCGCCGTGATTCCGATCCACTACGACACCTTCGATCTGGTGGCGCAGGATCCGGAGCGGTTTCGGCAGCTGGTGGGGAGCACGGCGGACGTGGTCGTGATCTCCCCCGGGGGGTCGTTCGACCTGTGAGCCTGGTCCCCTTCCCGTTCCTGGGCCCGACGACGCCGACGATCTTCGAGCGCTCCCGGCCCGGTCGCTCCGGGACGTCCGTGCCGCGCCCGGACGTGCCGACGCGGCCGTTGGAGGAGCTCATACCGGCCCGCCACTTGAGGGCCTCTCCGCCGCGGCTGCCGGAGGTGCCCGAGCACGAGGCGGTCCGCCACTACACGGAGATCTCGCTCAAGAACCACCACGTCGACCGCGCCCTCTATCCGCTCGGCTCCTGCACCATGAAGTACAACCCGAAGGTCAACGAGCAGATGGCGCGCCTCGGAGGCTTTGCCGGGCTGCATCCGTTCACTCCCGCCGAGGCCGTACAGGGGGCGCTCGCGCTCATGCACGAGCTCGGGGAGATGCTCGGCGAGATCGCCGGCATGGACGCCGTCACCCTCCAGCCCGCCGCCGGGGCGCAGGGCGAGCTCACCGGCGTGCTTCTCATGCGCGCGTACCATCAGTCGCGGGGCGAGGCCCAGCGCCGGCGGGTTCTGATACCGGATTCCGCGCACGGAACGAATCCCGCCACGGTAGCGCTCGCCGGCTTCGAGGTGTCGGAGCTCAAATCCAACGAGGCCGGCCGCCTCTCGGTGAAGGCTCTGCGCGAGGCACTGGACGAGCGCGTCGCCGGGTTGATGCTCACGAACCCGAACACGCTGGGAGTCTTCGAGTCCGCGATCCTGGAGATCAGCGAGCTCGTTCATGAGGCGGGCGGCTTGATGTACATGGACGGGGCGAACCTGAACGCCCTGACCGGCATCGCGCGTCCGGGCGACATGGGCTACGACATCGTCCACTTCAACCTCCACAAGACGTTCAGCACCCCGCACGGCGGAGGAGGGCCGGGGGCCGGGCCGGTCGCGGTGATGTCGCATCTGGAGCCGTTCCTCCCCGTGCCGACCGTGACGTCGGAGGACGGGGTTCTCTCTCTGGACTGGGATCGGCCTCGGTCGATCGGCAGGGTCCACGGCTTCTACGGCAACTTCGGCGTGCTGGTCAGGGCCTACACCTTCATCCGGATGCTCGGCCAGAGCGGCCTTCGCGAGATGGCTGAAGCGGCGGTCCTGAACAACGCTTACCTGAGCGCTCGGCTCGAGAGCCGCTTCCCGCTTCCCTACGGGCGCGGAATGCACGAGTCCGTGTTCAGCGGTGCCGAGCTCAAGAAAAAGACGGGCGTGAAGACGCTGGACGTCGCGAAGCGGCTCCTCGACTACGGATTCCACGCGCCAACGGTCTACTTCCCGCTCATCGTGGCCGAGGCGCTGTTGACGGAGCCCACCGAGACCGAGACGAAGGAGGAGCTCGACCGGTACGCCGACGCTCTCATTTCGATCGCGGCGGAGGCGGAGAGCGACCCGGAGCTCGTGACCGGCGCGCCGCACGGGACGCCCGTCCGGCGCCTGGACGAGGGACGAGCCGGACGCGAGCTCGACGTCCGCTGGAGCTTCCCCGAGGGATAGCGCGAGGCGTAGCCGCTCCCGCAGAGATGCCCACCGATTCCGTTCGCCACCTCTCGAGTCCACCATCTCCCGGAGCCTGGAACATGGCGCTGGACGAGGCCTTGATGGCCTCCGCCAGAGAGGGCGTCGTCACGCTCCGATTCTACGGCTGGAGCCCCCCCTGCCTCTCGTTCGGCCGGAATCAGGCGGCCCGCGGCCGATACGATCCGGAGGCGGCGAGAGGCCGGGGCATCGATGTCGTCCGTCGACCCACCGGCGGTCGCGCCGTGCTTCACCGCCGGGAGATCACCTACAGCGTGACCGCGCCGGCGGGCATGTGGGGAGGGCTGCGCGAGTGCTATGGCCGCATCAACCGAGGGCTCGCCCGAGGGTTGGCCGAATTGGGAGTCCCGCTGGATTCGGCGGCGTCCGTCGAGACGCGGAGCGGCGGCACGAACGCCGCTCCACCGCCGCTGGCCAGAGCCTGCTTCCGGGACCCGCTTCCGGGCGAGCTGACCAGCAGCGGAAGAAAGCTCGTCGGAAGCGCTCAATGGCGCGTCGCCGGAGCGCTTCTCCAGCACGGCTCCATCCTGATTCACGACGATCAGTCTCAGGTCGATGCTCTGCTTTTGGCGCCGCCGGGGGAACCGGTTCCCTCCGGCGCCTGCTCGATTCACGAGCTCCTCGGCCGGGTGCCACCCTGGGAGGAGATGCTGAGCGCCCTGGCAGCCGGGTTCGCCGAGGAGTTCGAGGCCCGGCTCAAGCCCGACGAGCCGGATACCTCGGAACAACGTGCGGCGCGGTCTCTGGAGGCCCGCTACCTGGATCCGGGCTGGACCTGGCGCCGGTGAGCGCCTCGCGGTGATCCACGCTAACTTCCCGCCATGCGGCCGCACGCCTACTTTGGCGTCGTGCGGAAAGGCCGGAGTGCTGACCGGATCGTCTCCCCGACGCGGCGCATAGCCGCGCAGGACACGCTAGCTCGCCCGGGGTGGTCCGCCTGGCGGGTGCGCCGAGTGCTGGCCCTGCTTTCGCTGCTGTGTACGGGTTGGGTCGCCTGCGGAGGCGGAGGTGGACGCGATGAGGGAGCCGCGCCCCTCATCCTGGGTTACACGGCCGACCTCCAGACCCTGAACCCACTGGTCAGCACGGACCAGAACGCCAACGACCTCATCTACCACCTGCTCTACACGCCTCTCGTGACCTACGACTCGACCTACAGGGTTCGTCCCTGGCTTGCCGAGAGCTGGGAGTTCGAGGGCGAGTCCGTCGTGTTCACGCTCCGAGATGATGTTCGCTGGCACGACGGCGAGCCGGTGACCGCTCACGACGTCAAGTTCACCTTCGACATGGCGAAGGACGAGAGGTCCGGATCACCACTTGGAGCCGTGTACCTCGCCGACGTCACGGACGCCGAGGTGCTGGACCTGCAACGCATCCGGTTCACCCTCGCTTCCCTCGGATCGCAGCCGCTCGAGAGCTTCTACTGGCCGCCCGTTCCCCGGCATCTGCTGGAAGACGTTCCGCCCGAGGAGATGAGTCGCCATCCGTTCGGGCGCTCTCCCGTGGGAAGCGGCCCTTACCGGCTGGTCCGTTGGCGGGCGGGGGAACAACTCGTCTTCGAGGAGAACGAAGCGTTCGCCCCCTCGCTCGGCGGTCCGCCCGCGATCGGGCGGGTGCTTTACCGGATCGTGCCCGAACGGACGACCCTGCTCTCCGAATTCATCCGCGGAGAGGTGGACGTGTACGGGACGATCGGGCCGAGCGAAGTGGAGCGCGTGGAGGATGCGGAGGGGGTCGGCGTCGTCGCCTTCCCGTGGCGGATGTTCACGTACATCGGCTGGAACACGCGTCGGGAACCCTTCGACAGCGCCGAGATGCGGACGGCGCTCGCCCTGGCGATCGACAGGCGAGAGCTCCGGGAAGCTGTCCTGGGCGGTCGCGGCGCCCCTGCGAGCGGCCCCATCCCGCCCTGGCATCCGCTCGCCCCGGGACTGGAGCCGCTTCCCTACGCGCCGGACTCGGCGGCCGCGATCCTCGAGGCGCTGGGATGGCGCGATTCCGACGGGGACGGCGGCCGCGAGCGCGACGGGACGCCGCTCGAGTTTACGCTGCTCACGGTGGCTACGAGTCCCGTGTTGGCCGACGTGGCGCAGATCGTCCAGGCGCAGCTGGCTCGAGTAGGCGTTCTCGTCCAACCGCAGCTGCTCGAGTGGCAGACGGTTCTGGGCCGCCATCGCGCGCGCGACTTCGACGCCGTCCTCACGAACTGGGTGCTGGACAACTTTCGGGTCGATCCCCGGCCTCTCTTCCACAGCTCGCAGGTGGCGCGCGAGGGCAGTGCCAACAGGAGCTCCTACGCCAACCCGGTGGCGGACAGCCTCATGGACCTCGGCGTCACCCTCGCCGAGGAATCGGAGGCACGTGCGGTGTGGACGGAGTTCGCCCGGATTCTCCAGCGTGACCAGCCGATCACGTTCCTCTTCTGGAATGAGGATCTCGCCGGTCTGCGTGCAGGCCTCGAGGGCGTTCGGATGGACGCTCGCGGGGAGCTGGTGACCCTGCCGCGCTGGCGCTGGGCCCCGACCGATCGAGAGGAGGCGCCGTGAGGTGGCGTCGGTATTCCTCGGTGATGGCGGCTGCGCTTGTGGTGGGGGCCTGCGCCGGAGAGCCTCCCGTGGAAGAGCCGGATCCGGCGGCGGTCCCGGCGGCGGAGCGCTACGGAGGCACCGCGGTGGTCGCGGGCCTGGGCGAGATCCAGACCATGAACGCGTTCTTCTCCCGGGACTACATGACCGACCAGTTCCAGGCGTATGTGCTGTTCATGACGCTTCTCCGCTACGATGACGAGCTGCAGCCCGAGCCGTATCTGGCGCGCTCATGGACGGTCGGTCCGGACAGCAACGAAGTCGTCTTCGAGCTGCGCAACGACGTTTACTGGCATGACGGCACGCCCACCACGGCCTACGACGTCGCGTTCACCTTCGACCGGGTGAAGGATCCGGCGATCCCCTACCCGAACCGCTCCTCTTTCGACGCGTGGGAATCAGCCGAGGTGCTCGGTCCGCACACGGTCCGCTTCACGCTTCGGCCCCACGCCGATTTCCTTCACGGGTGGACGGCGCTCCCGATCATGCCCAGGCACATCCTGGAGGGCACGGCCCCGGAGGATCTGGCCACGCACCCGTTCGGCACGAGCGAGCCGGTCGGAAACGGCCCGTTCCGCTTCGTGGAGCACCGGCCCGGGGATCGCTGGATCTTCGAGGCGAATCCCGATTTCCCCGCCGAGCTGGGGGGGCGGCCCTACCTGGACCGTCTCGTCTACCGGGTCGTGCCGAACGAGACCACTCTGTTCGCGGAGCTTCGGAGTGGGGGCGTGGACATGTACGTGCGGGTCGCTCCCGTCTTCGTTGACCGAATCGAGGCGGATCCTCATCTCAGGCTCGTGGCCTATCCGTTCCCGAACTACTCCTTCATCGCCTGGAACTCGATGCGGCCGTTCTTCGAGAGCGCGAGCGTGAGACGGGCCCTGACCATGGCGATCGACCGCTCGGAGATCGTGGAGGTCGTGAGGCACGGCCTCGCCACTCCCGCTGCCGGTCCGGTCGGGGCCTGGCACTGG
>JAUWDL010000339.1 GCA_030608825.1 Gemmatimonadales bacterium | reverse complement strand
TTCGCCGGTGGGTGCCAGAGCTGGAGATCGAGCCCGTGGTCGGGGAGGGTTTCGTAGATGTTCGAGTAGAGGGAGAGGCAGCGGGAGCGGAGTTGCAGGGTCGTGAGGTGTCGGCTCGCGTTTCGACGGTCTCCGCATACGGCTTCGTTCGGGACCGAGTGCTCACCCTGCTCAGAGAGGCGGGAGAGCTTGCGGACGTTGTCTGCGACGGGAGGGATATCGGGTCCGTGGTGTTTCCGGATGCATCGCTGAAGATCTTCCTCGTCGCGGATGTGCGGGAGCGAGCCCGCCGACGTCTGCTCGATTACCGGGTAGATCCGTCGGATGAGGCGATCTCCGCCGAGGCCGAACGACTCGGCGCGCGCGACCGAGCCGACAGCACACGTGAGAGGGCGCCGTTGATTCGGGCTCCGGACGCCGTGGAGATCGACACCACCAACCTCACTCGGGACGCCGTGGCAAGGCACATCCTGGATCTCGCCGCCGAGCGCGGATTAGGTGCTCGGGCCGGTTGACTGAGCGTATCACCGCGCCTATCCTAAAGGGCTTGTGTTGGCTCTACATGTCCAAACTGTGGCAGCGAACCCTTAACCCAAAGAGCGGCCCCCTCGACGCGGCTGGGTGACGAGCTGACGGCTCGGTACCGGCCGATTGTTTTTTGCCGTCAGCCGGCGGTCGCATAAGAAAACGGAACCAACCGTCATGACTGAGGAACGAACCGACCAGAACGGAGCGCCCGTGGCCGAGGCCGAAGTGGGCGCCGAGGAGCGACTCGACGCCGAGGCGGTGCCGGTGGAGACGGAGGGCGTGGCGTCAGAAGCCGAGATCGTGACGGCTGATGCGGAGGCCGAGATCGCGGATGCCGACGCGGAGGGCGAGATCGCAGATCCCGACGCGGAGGCCGAGACCGCAGACGCCGACGCGGAGGGCGAGACCGAGCAGGCCGATGCGGACGCCGACGAGGCGCCGGCGGAGCCGGCGACGGAGTCCACGCCGATGTCGGAGTTCTCCGGCGCGAGTGAGGAATTCTCGTACCTCGACATGGAGGATAGCGAGTACTCTTCCGAGGAGTACGCGGAGATGCTCGCGATGTACGATGAGACGATGCGCGAAATCGCCGAAGGCGAGATCGTGCAGGCGACGATCGTCCGGATCACCGACGGTGCGGCGATCCTCGACGTCGGCTTCAAGTCCGAGGGTTCCGTGCCGCTCGACGAGTTCCGCGATCCCTCGGAGCTCCAAGCCGGCGACAAGGTCGAAGTGTTCCTCGAGAGCCTGGAGGATCAGGAGGGGGTCGTTGTCCTCTCGAAGAAGAAGGCGGATTTCCTCCGCGTCTGGGAGGGGATCAAGACTGCCTTCGACGACAATCAGGCCGTTCCCGGGATGATCAAGCGCAAGATCAAGGGAGGGGCCACCGTCGATCTAATGGGTGTCGACGCTTTCCTGCCCGGGTCGCAAATCGCTCTCCGGCGCGTCCACAACATCGAGGATCTGATCGGTCAAGAGTACGACTTCAAAATCCTCAAGCTCAACAAGCGTCGCCGCAACATCGTCGTCAGCCGGCGTGTCATCCTCGAGGAGGAGCGAGCCGGGAAGCGGGACGAGCTCAAGGAAGACCTCGAGGTTGGCCAGACTCGCACCGGCGTGGTGAAGAACATCACCGACTTCGGTGCGTTCATTGATCTCGGCGGCATGGACGGCCTGCTTCACATCACCGACATGTCCTGGGGACGCGTCGGGCACCCCTCGGAAGTGTGTGATATCGGCCAGGATCTCGAGGTCAAGATCCTCGATATCGACTGGGATCGTGAGCGCATTTCGCTGGGACTCAAGCAGCTGCAGCCTTATCCGTGGAAGGATGTCGCCGAGAGGTACCCCGTCGGGACCAGGGTTCGGGGCAAGGTCGTGTCGATCACCAACTACGGCGCGTTCATAGAGCTCGAGAAGGGGGTGGAGGGGCTCGTCCACATCTCCGAGATGAGTTGGACCCGAAACGTGCGACACCCCTCGCAGCTTGTCGCGATCGGGGAGGAGGTCGAATGCGTGGTGCTCCGCGTCGATGAGGAGGACCAGAAGATCTCCCTCGGAATGAAGCAGACCGAGGAGGATCCGTGGCTCTCGCTCCCGAACAAGTATCCTCCGGGAACCCGCATCAAGGGCGTTGTCCGCAATCTCACCTCCTTCGGCGCCTTCGTGGAAGTCGAGCCGGGGATCGACGGACTCGTGCACATCTCCGACATGAGCTGGACCCGGCGGGTGCAGCATCCCTCCGAGGTGATGCGCAAGGGCGAGGAAGTCGAGGTGATGGTCCTGTCGATCGATCCCGAGCAGAAGCGAATCTCGCTCGGGCTCAAGCAGACGGAAGAGGACCCCTGGTACGAGTTGGCTCAACGATACGAGCCGGGCAAGGAAGTTTCCGGGCAAATCGCCCGATTCGTGGACAAGGGGATCGTCGTGGACCTGGGCGGTGACGTCGAGGGATTCGTGCCGGCCAGCCAGCTGGGCGTAGAGGAGCCGCTCGAAGATCCCTCAGAGTACTTCGTCGAGGGCCAGGACCTGGAGCTGAAGGTGCTCGAGTCCGATCCCGTCAACCGCCGAATAGTGCTCGCCGTGACGGTGGTCCCGGAGCGGAGGGTCCCGGTCGAGCCAGCGCTCGACGACGAGGAGGTAGAGGCCGAGGCGGAAGCGGAGGTCGAGGAAGTAGAGGCCGAGGCGGAAGCGGAGGTCGAGGAAGTAGAGGCCGAGGCGGAAGCGGAGGTCGAGGAGGTAGAGGCCGAGGCGGAAGCGGAGGTCGAGGAAGTAGAGGCCGAGGCG
>JAUWDL010000219.1 GCA_030608825.1 Gemmatimonadales bacterium | reverse complement strand
CACCGTGACGATCGACGATGGCGACCCGGCCTTCGAACCTGGTCGCACCCCGTACCATCGCCAGGCTCGAGGTCGTGTAAAGGCTCTCTTTCATCGAGCTCCTATCCAACCGGCTCGCTCACGCCGGCGCATCGACGCCCCCCGAGCCGGCACGCTGCAGTCCCAGATAGACGAGAAACGACACGCTCGCGGCCGAGAACCACGCTCCCTGGAAGAGGAAGGCAAGACGCTCGTCGAGGGTTCCGATCAGAGCGACGCCGATCCCGGCGCCGAGGGCGATGATCGCCGATCGGTTGATCCCGGCCCGATACCAGTAGGGCCCCGCCTTCCGGTAGAGGCCGGCCAGGTCGAGCCGAGTCCTCCGGATCAGGAGGTAGTCACACACGATCACGCCCCCTACGGCGCCGAGCAGTCCCGAGTAGCTGATGAGCCAGGTCTGGTACATGTCCAGAAGCTTCCAGGGAACGATGGCGATCCCGATGAGCCCCGCGATCGTTCCGCCCATCCGGAAGCTTATCCGGCGCGGTGCCAGGTTGGCAAAGCTGTTGGCGGGCGCCACGACGTTGGCGGCGATGTTCGTGCTCAGCGTGGCGACGACGAGGAAGAACATCGCCCCGAGCCCGAGGAGCGGGCTGTTGGCTTCGGCCGTTACCCTCGCCAGGAGGTCGATCGGGTTCCAGATCGCTTCGCCGTAGATCACCAGGGTCGCGCTCGTCACGGCAACCCCCACGAAGGCGAAGAGCGGCATGGTCGTGAGAAGACCCAGCGCCTGTCCGGAGATCTGATCCTTCTGGCTCTTTGCATAGCGTGTGAAGTCCGGGATGTTCAGCGACAGCGTCGCCCAGTATCCGACCATCGCGGTCAGCCAGGGCAGGAAGAGCACGAGCAGGAACCGAGAGGTGGGAAGGGGTTCTTCCGCACGGATCAGCGCGTTCGACTCTCTCAGGATCGTGCCCAGGTCCCCCACCCGCCCCACCGCCCAGACGAAGAGCGCGGCGCCCATCAACAGCAGGACCGGTGCTGACAGCGCCTCCAGCCACTTGATGGACTCCGTGCCCGCCCAAACGAAGTACATGTTGATGAGCCAGAAGACCAGGAAGCTCAGATAGTGCGGAAGGCCGTACCCCATGAGCTCCCACGAGCCTCCCATCCGGGCCCACGTCGGCCACAGGGTCGACAGGAGGATGTGGAGAGCCAGCCCGCCGATCCACGTCTGGATGCCGAACCAGCCGCATGCCACGATCGAGCGCAGCAGCGACGGCACGTGCGCTCCCCTCAGCCCGAAGGCGGCCCGCGCATACACCGGGAACGGAATCCCGTACCGGGTGCCCGCGTGGCCGTTGATCGCGAGGGGAACGAACACGATGGCGTTGCCGAGCAGGATCGTCATCAGGCTCTGCCACCAGTTCATCCCGCTCTCGATCATGCTGGCCGCGAGCATGTAGGTCGGGATGCACACGCTCATGGCGACCCAGAGCGAGGCCATGTTCCACCGGTTCCAGGAGCGCTCGGTGATCCGCGTCGGGGCCAGGTCGGCGTTGCTGAAGGGACCCGGAGGCAGCTCGCCCGCCAGCTCGACGAGACCCGCCCGTTCGATCTCGCCGAGACCCGCCCGTTCGACCTCGCCGAGCTCGCTCACCCGGTGCCGGAGGCTCGCTCCACCGCCACCGACAGGGCCTCACGCGTGAGCACCTCGACGAGCCGGACCCGATAGGCCGCCGACGCGTGCATGTCCTCCATCGGCTCGAGCTCTCCGCCCGCGGTGCGCGCGGCGTCCTCGAGGACCGCCGCGGTGGGCTTCTCTCCGATCAGGACGGCCGCCGCGCTCGTGGCGAGGGCCGGGGCACCCCCCACGCCCAGATAGGCGAGGCGAGCCTCCTGGATGCACCCATCGACGTCGAGGGCCAGCCTGGTCGCCAGCCCGGCCAGCGCGTAGTCGCCCTGACGGCGGGCGATCTCGCGAAACGCGCACCCCGTCCGCTCACGTGGGCCGGGCAAGGCAATCTCGATGAGGAGCTCGTCCGGCTCCAGGCTCGTGGAGAAGAGGCCGAGAAAGAACTCCTCCGCGCGAACCCAGCGCTCACCCTCCGGCCCGCGCACCCGGCAGCACGCGTCCAGGGCGAGCAGGGCGGCGGGAATCTCGGAGGCAGGATCGGCGTGTACGGCGCTTCCGCCGAACGTCCCCCGGTTCCTGATCTGGGGATGGGCGATGTGGGGCATCATCTCGGTCAGTAGCGGCGCCAGCTCGGCCACGAGCTCGCTCCTCTCCACCGCCCGTTGCCGAGTCATGGCTCCGATCCGCACACCGCCCGAGCCGGGGCCACCGTCCCCTCCCTCGTTCTCGTTGCGGCAGATGAACGCCAACCCGTCGATCCGGTTCAGGTCCACGAGAACGGTGGGCCTGGCAAGCCGGAAGTTCATGGCCGGGATCAGGCTCTGACCGCCCGCCAGCGCCTTGGCGTCCCAGCCGTGCTCCCTCAGCAGGGCGAGCGCCTCCTCGACCGAATCGGGGGCGTGGTACTCGAAGGACGCAGGCTTCACGCTCCCTGCTCCCGGCCGCCGGCACGGGCCTTCTCGATGAGCGCGAAGAGACGGTTCGGACTCAGGGGGATGTCCCGGATCTCGAGCCCCGGCGCCCACTCCTGCAGGGCGTCTTCCACTGCCTGAGCGAACAGGGCCGCCACCGGAATCGCCCCCGCTTCGCCCACGCCCTTGATCCCAAGAGGGTTGAGGGGTGATGGGGTCTCGATGTGGGCGGTCAGGATCGGCGGCACGTCGGTGGCCGTCGGCAGCAGGTAGTCCATGAAGGACGCGTTGTGAAGCTGGCCTTCGGAATCGCAGTCGAGCTCCTCGTAGAACGCGTTCCCTATCCCGTGAGCGACGCCGCCGTGGATCTGGCCCTCCACGATCAGCGGGTTGATAACCGTGCCGCAGTCGTGCACGACGACGTATCGCTCGATCTCGACCATCGCCGTCTCCGGGTCCACACTCACGACCATCGCGTGGACTCCGCTCGCCGTGGCGCCACCCCGGGGGCCGAAGTAGGAGGTCGCCTCGAGGCCAGGCTCCGTTCCGGGCTCCACGGCTCCGCGCAGGGGATTCGAGCGGAGCGCGAGCTCGCCGAGCCCGATGGACAGATCCGGCGCTCCCTGCACCCTCACCACACCCTCCGTGAGCTTCAGGTCCTCCTCCGCGACCTCCAGGATCTCGCTCGCCTTCCGAAGGATCTTCTCCCGGACGGCGACGGCCGCTGCGTGGCAGGCGTTTCCCGCCACCACCGCGCCGCGGCTGGCAAACGTGCCCGTTCCCCAGTGGAACTCGCGGGTATCGCCGGTCACGACCCGGACGTCGGTAACCTCCACACCGAGCTGGTCCGCGACGATCTGCGCGAAGGATGTGAAGTGCCCCTGTCCCTGCGTGCCGACGCCCGTGACCACGCAGACCTTTCCGCTCGCCTCGACGCGGACCCTGGCGCCTTCGTACGGCCCGATGCCCGTGCCCTCGATGTAGGAGACGATCCCGATCCCCCTCAGGCGCTCTCGGCGGGACGGCCCGTTTCCATCCGCCGGCTCCCCTACGTCCGAGGCCGGCTCCCCCCCGTCCGGCTCGCGCGGGGCCGGCCCTCCGGGCTCGTACCCGATCAGCTCGATCGCCTTGTCCAGCGCCGGCTCGTAGTCACCGCTGTCGTAGACGAGCGGGGCGAAGTCCTGGTAGAGGATCTCGTGGTCGTGCGGAAACGCGTCCGGCGAGAGGAAGTTGCGACGCCGGATCTCGGCCCGATCCAGCCCCAGCTCGCGGGCCGCAAGGTCGAGGAGGCGTTCCATGATGAAGACGCCCTGCTGTCGGCCGGCCCCCCGGATC
>JAUWDL010000182.1 GCA_030608825.1 Gemmatimonadales bacterium | reverse complement strand
AGTGCCCTTTTTCCTGGGGCAGGGATTCTACGCGTTTCGCGGCGGGAACGACCTTCTGCCCCGGGCCCTGGCCGCCCGACTCCAAGACAAGATCCATTACGGCGCCACGGTGGTAAAGATCAACCACGGTCCGAAAGGCGTCGAGGCGGTGTTCCGGCAGGGCGGCGCCTACCAGACCGTGGAGGCGGAGCATTTGATTTGTGCGGTGCCTTTCTCCCATCTCCGGCACATGGAAGTCAGCCCTCCCTTTGCCTCCGAGGAAGAAGCCGTGATTCAGGAGCTGGAGTACGCCAGTGTCGCCCGGATCTATTTGCAGGTTGCAAGCCGATTCTGGGAGAAGGAAAAGGTCACCGGCAGCGCCTATACCGACCTGCCCATTATGGAGGTGGTGGAGGAGCCGTTCCCCCGGCCGGAGCCCCCCACCCCCCGCGCAATCCTGGAGGCATATGTGCAAGGGCCCGAGGCGCACCGCGTGGGGGGGATGGAGGCGGGCGAACGAATCGAGTTTGCGCTCGAGCACATGGAGAAGGTCCACCCCGGACTCCCCCGGTACGTGGAAGGGGGCACCTCGAAGTTCTGGGGGCACGGGGGCTATGCGCAGTTCGCCCCCGGTCAGATGACCTCCTGGCTCCCGCTGGCCGCACGCCCGGAAGGCCCCCTGCACTTCGCCGGAGAACACACCTCTCGGCTGGCCGGCACCATGGAAGGCGCGCTCGAATCCGGTCAGCGCGCGGCGCAAGAGGTAAACGAAGCTCCCTGAAAGAGGGCACGCGCCCGAGTTCCTCTCGCTAGACAACCTGCGGGGCATCCACCGATGGATCGCTCGGCATCGCCCCCAACTCAGGTGGACTGCCGGCCCCCCCATACGACTCCGAAAGGGATAGGGGTTCAGCACCGCGGCGACGGGCGCCGACTCTTACTACATAGGCGTGATCTGCCCGCAGTCGCTCAGCCGAAGTCGGTCGTGAAAGTAGGGGCGGTTCCTTCGGGGCCGCCCCTGCCATGAGAAGGCCAAACTGCCTAGACCCGCTTCAGCCTAGCCGACGGCGACGCTCCTGATCTCGTCCTCCGACCATACGCCTCCGGTTGGGAGGTTCTCCTACCGCCCGGTTCGAGGGTTTCGCGACACACGTAGTCGATAACAGGCCAATAGTGCGATTCTTGACCTCCTGATGATGTTTGGAAAACGCCCGTCATCTCCTTACCGCAGAGGCAGCCGAGGTGACCATGAAGAAGCGTTACGCTGGCGGCAGGGCCGGCGGAGCCCCTGGAGCTTCAACGGCAGGAGGTCTGGAACCGATGTCCGAAGAGACGAAGGCCGTAGTGCGCCGCTACTTCGAAGAAGGCTGGAACAAGGGGAACCTGGCCACGATCGACGAGCTAGTCTCCCCCGGTTGCGTATGGCACAAGCCCGATCGAGAGCAAGCCGTGGGCCCTCAGGCGGTGAAAGATGCAATCGAAAGGTACCGCCGGGCCTTTCCCGACTTGCACTGCACCATCGATGGCCAGCTCGCCGACGGGGACACGGTGGTTACTCGATGGTCGGTGGAGGGAACGCACGCGGGCGAGTTAATGGGCATATCGCCAACCGGAAACCGAGTGGACTGCGCAGGGATAGTCATCCATCGCTTCGTGGGCGGGAAGATTGTGGAAGCGTGGGATAGCTGGGACAAGCTGGGCTTCATCCAGCAGCTGGGCGTCGTTCCCGCGGCGCAAGAGGCAACGGCGTATTCGCCACGCACGCGTCGCTGATTGCAGCTAGGGTCAGTCCCGCGTTTCAGAGACTTCCAGCGGGACCGCCCCTCGCCCTTAGCTCCGAACCTGTTACGCGCGTAACAACGCGGCCCCTCCACGTTCCTGATCTCGTCCTCGTAGAGCCGCGTCCATACGTTCGAAGAATAGAGGGTTCTCCCGACTTGCGGCGGCCTGCTCCTCGCTGGATCAGGAGATGGGCCGGGTGGGTTCGAGCAAACCTGGATTCAGAGAGGAAGACTATGCGGATCCCACTCCACGTTCGGCTTTTCATCCTGTCCGGCCTCGCGCTCGCTCTCGTGTCTTGCGGCGCAACGGATGACACAGCCTCTCTCGACGCCCCCGACGCGCCGGCGACACCCAGCCCCTACCTCTACGTCTGGGCGGGAGACGCCGACGCGGCAGAAGGTGACTCGGATTTTCTGGCCGTGGTGGACGCCGACCCGGAGAGCCCGACGTACGGATCCGTGTTGGGGACGGCCCCGGTGGGCTCGGCGGGCAACGATCCCCATCATGCCAAGCCGATCGCGCCGAGCGACGGGCTGCTCTTCGCCAACGGATTCAATGCGAACCGGACCTTCCTCTTCGACCTGTCTTCTCCCAACGAGCCAGCGTTCGTGAGGGAGCTCGACAAGGTTCCGGGATTCGAGTACCCGCACAGCTTCTACCGTCTTGAGAACAGCCACGTGCTGGCGACGATCCAGCGCGGGGACGGCAGCCGGCCCGGCGATACCGGCGGACTGGCCGAGTTCGACACGGACGGCGCCTTGGTGCGGGTGACCTCCGCCGCCGACCCCGACTTCGAGGGCCGCATGATTCGTCCGTATGCGCTCGAGGTGTTTCCCGAAGTCGATAGAGTTCTGACGACAAGCATGGCCATGATGCTGATCGATCCCGAGACCGGTGGTTACCTCTTTGAGAGCGCGGAGAACGTGGTTCAGCTCTGGCGGCTTTCCGATCTCAGCCTGCTCGCCACCTTGACGCTTCCGCCGCTGCCTCCCGCCGAAGAGCCCCAGTGCTCCGTCGAACACCTGATCACTGGAGAGGACTGCACTCCGTCGAGGATCCCCGGTCACGACCGTCCCTTCGAAATCCGTACGCTGCCCGATGGGTCGGCGATCCTGAACACGGTCTCGTGCGGCTTCTACAGGATCCACGCAATGGACACCGACGGACCCCGGGTCGACGTGCTCATGAACTGGCCGGGGACGGCCGGGTGCTCCGTGCCAACCATCGTCGGGAAATTCGAGGTGCTCCCGATCATGTTTGCGAATGAGATCGTGACGCTCGACGTGTCCGATCCGACGCGCCCGGTCGAGATGGCGCGACTCACGTTGGACGAGGGGTTCGTACCGCACTGGGCGCAGGTCGACCCTGGCACCTACCGGGTGGTGGTGACCGGCATCGGTACGGACGCTGGACAGGTGCTGATGTACTGGGTTGACCCGGACACGGGCGAACTCACCCTCGACGAGGCATTCGGGCAGGTGGACGGCCTCGGACCGGGCCTCTCGATGACCCGGGACGAATGGCCGCACGGGCCGACGGGACCAGCTCTGCCGCACGCGGCGCTGTTCGGACGTTAGGGTCGGTGCGGCTGGCCTTCTCGCTACGGCTGTGAGCCAGGAGGTCGTTATGTGTGGGCGTGTTGTGGCGATAGTGACGGCGCTGCTCGTCTCCTCGAAGGAAAAGCGGAACGAGAGCGACGACTGAAGTGGGGACTGTCGAACGCCTGAGATCGGTCGGCACGAAGTTTCGGCGCGAAATAACGGTCTACAGAGAAGTGCTTCGGCACCCAGGTACACCGCGTCCCGCGAGAATCCTACTCGGCGTGGCTGTTGGTTACATGCTGCTGCCCTTTGACTTGATACCCGATTTCATTCCTGTGCTCGGCCATGTGGACGACGCGATACTAGTGCCGCTGTTGGTGGTAACGGCGCTCAAGCGTATTCCAGCCGACGTGATTTCGGAATGCCGGGCCACTGTGGAACACCGGGTGGGTTCGTCAACAGCATAATCCCGAAAGTCTTTTAAGCCTTGGGGTTCCTTCGGGGCCGCCCCTAAGCTCGTTGCCCGCAAGACGAGCGGTCGCGAGAATAACCGGCAGCGTCGTCTCCCGGTAAGGTCCCCCAATGACCCGACTCAGGCAGCTGATTCACGAGATCCACCGTCGTTCCCTCTGGCAGGTGCTCGGGATCTATTTGGTGGGCAGCTGGCTCGTCTTGCAGGTTGTGGACACGATGGTGGGCGCCCTCAACCTTCCCGACTGGGCACCAGCTTTTGCCCTCTTCCTGCTACTCGTCGGTCTTCCAATCGTGCTCGCCACGGCCTTCGTACAGGAGGGGGCTGCTCGCACACCCCCAGAGCAGGCGGGCGAACGCGAGGAGGAGCCGGGAGCTCCACAGGAAGGCCCACAGCATCGACTCTTCACCTGGCGGAACGCGATCGCGGTAGGCGTAGCGGCATTTGCTCTGTGGGGTGTGGTGGCCGCTGGCTGGATCCTGCTCGGTTCCGGCGCCGAGAGCCGTGGCCAGTCTGCCGCAGCCGAGGCG
>JAUWDL010000121.1 GCA_030608825.1 Gemmatimonadales bacterium | reverse complement strand
GTGATCAGGTCGCGCTGCATGATCTCGCCCACGGGAGTTGGCACATCCGCCTGCGTGGGCTCCCGCGAGGCCATGTGGCGGAGGAGCGAGCGATGCGACATCAGACCGAGCAGGATGTGCTGCTCGTCTTCGACGGGGATGTGGTGGATGTTGTGCCAGTCCATGAGACGGGCGACGAGTTCGACCGGCTCGTTCACTCCTACCGTGATGAGGTCGGTGGTCATGTACTGTTCGACGCGACGGTAGCTAGGCGTCCAGTCACCGGCTTCCTCGAACTCGGCCAGCGACCACCGATGGACGGGCTCGCCGGTCCGTTCCCGCTCCGCCAGCGCGGCGGTGAGGGCGGTCAGGCGCTCCAACGGGCTTCCCCGATCCTTCATGCGCGCGTAGGAGCGAAGGAGCCACGCCGCAGGCGTCTGCTTCGACTCGACCCGCTCCGAGATGATGCCCAGATAGTGGTCGATCTCCGCCTGGTCCAGCTTCCCGGCCTCGAGGCCCTCCCGGGCGAGCGGAAGGAGCGTCTCGGTGATCAGCTGCCGGGCACCCTGGGTTTCGCCCTTGCCGCACCAATAGAGACGAGAGTCGAGGCCGAGACGAGCCGCGGCCACGAAGTTGGCGCGCACGTCGTCGAAGTCCATCGACAGGCGCACATCGCTTTCCGCGTGGGCCAGCGCGCTGACCAGGCCGAACCAGAACGCCGCGTTGGCGATCTCGTCCTGCAGCGTCGGGCCAGAGCCGAGCACCCGGTTCTCGATGCGCAGGTGCGGCTTCCCGTTGCTTATCCCGTAGCAGGGTCGGTTCCAGCGCCAGACCGTGCTGTTGTGAAGCTGGAGTGCCTTCAGCCGCGGCACGCGACCTTCGGCGAGCTCCTCGAGGGGATCCTCTTCGATCTCGCGGCCGAGGATGACGCGGAAGCGCGCGATGTCCTCCCGATAGATCTCGAGGACCGAATCGTCCACCCAGTGCGTCCCGAAGTGCACCCGCGGCTTGATGTCCCGCAGCTCGGGCCGCGCACTCCGAGTGTCGATCGACTGCTGAAAGAGCGCGATGCGCGTCTCGCGCCACAGCCGTTTCCCGAACAGAAGCGGGGAGCCGGCTGCCGCCGCCAGCACCGGAGCGGCGGCCACGAGGGCTATGTTGTAGAGTCGCGCGAACTCCTCCGCCCCGACCTGGAAGTGCACCTGGAAGCTCGTGTTCGCCGCCTCGAGCATCACGTTGTCGTGCTCGACCAGAAGCTCGTCCACGCCCTTGAGGTAGAACTTGTAAGCGCCGCCGCGCAGACGATTTAGCCCGTCGTTCAGCGCGTAGTAGCGATCCTCCGGCGTCATGTTCTCGAGCGTGAGGTGGGACTTGCGGAGAGTCGGCAGAATGCCGGTCAGGACCACGTCAGCGCCGACCTCGAGCGCCGCTTCGCGTACGGTCTCGAGAACCTCTCGCAGCCCATGCTCCATGCGGCTCAGGCAATCGCCGCCGAAGGGTAGGGGATCGAGGTTGGCCTCGAGGTTGAATAGCGCCAGCTCGTGGGTGACCCGCGGGTCGTCGAGGCGGTCGAGAATCTCGATGGCCTTGGGCGCGGGCTGCCATTCGTCGTCGACCAGGAACATCTCCTGCTCGACGCCGATGCGCCTGACGTCGGACTCGATCGCGCCAGATTCCAGCATCTGTTCCAGCGCTTGCATATCTCGGAGGAGATGCCTGGTGAACACGCGAAGCTGCTCGGTGTCGCCGTCGAGAACGCCCTTGTCACCCATGGGCGAAAGCTAACCGGTGATGTGCGGCAAAAGGAAGGTCAGGAGGCCGCAGCCGCCACGAAACGCCGTGCCACCTCCTTCCAGGCGTGCTGGCGCGCTCTTCGCCTCCCCGCCTCGCCCATCCTTCGCCGCAGAGGCGGGTCTTTCAGGAGACGGATCAGTGCGCGGGCAAGTGCCTTCGGATCGGCGGGTGGAACGAGGAGACCTGCCTCGCCGTCCGGGATGACCTCGGGGACCGCAGCGCTCCGGCAGGCCACGATCGGGAGGCCGCTCGCCATCGCCTCGAGAAAAGCGATGCCGAAACCCTCCTGCAGGGACGGAAGGCAGAAGACGTCGGCCGCCCGGTACTCGTCTCTGACGGCGTCCGTGTCTGGAACCTCTCCGGTGATCACGACCGATCCCGCCAGGCCGAGAGCGAGACGCTCGTGCTCGAGCCGAGGCAGTTCGGGGCCGCCTCCCACGATCCGCAGCCGCGCGTTCGGCACCGCCGCAAGGATCGTGGGCATCGCCCGAAGCAGGGCGGAGGTGTTCTTTCTCAGGTACTGACGGGCGACGCTGAGGATGACCGGTCCGGCCGCGTCTGCCGATGGCGGGTGGGTGCTCCCGTCGTCGAGCGCTGATCCGGGCGCCGCTGGCTCGTCGGTCGCCTCTGCGCCAGCGCTCCAACGGGCGAGGTCGATCCCTTCCGGAACGATTCTGACTCGCGCGGGATCCAGGCCGTACTCCTCGATGGCAATTCCTCGGCTGTATTCGCTGGTCACCATCACGACATCGGCCGATCGAGCGTTGGCACCCTCGAGGCGCGAGAGGAGGCGGAATCTCAACCGGGGCCAGCCGCGCTCGAAGCGAAGCTCGTCGGCCATCACCCCCTTCAGGCACACGACGTAGCGCGAGCCCCGGGGCCGAAGCGCGAACCCGTCCAGGTCGAAGCCTACGATGAGGGCCGAATCGGCCAGCTCGGCGTCGCCCGCACGGGCCAGCGTCAGGTTGTAGCGGATTCTCCGAAAGGCATCGACCCGATCGGGGAGCGGCCCGACGTGATGGACGGAATGCCCGAGCGCCTCCAGGCCACCAGCCAGGCCGGTGATCGCCACTCCCGAGCCACTGCCCAGATGTGGCTCGACGGGCCAGGAATTGAGAAAGGCGATGCGCAGACGGCGATCCCTACAGCTCGTCTATCTTCGCGGCCAGGACGAAGTCGCTCTCCGTGAGGCCGTCGATCTTGTGCGTCCAGATCCGGGTCCGCACGCGGCCCCAGCTCAGGTAGATGTCCGGGTGGTGCCCCTGCTCTTCGGCCAGCTCGCCGACACGGTTCGTGAAGTCGAGCGCCGATCGGAAGTCCTCGAAGCCGAACTCCTTCTCCAGATGGTGCTCGTCCACGGCGTGCCAATCGCCACCGAGCGCCTCCTGCAGGTCGACCAGTTCCCGACCAGCGAGTGGCGGTACCCCGCCTCGGCACGGCACGCACGCTTTCCGTGCGAGATCGCTCGACATCATTCGAAGCCTCCAGGATCTCCAGGGTGCTGAGTCTCAACCTCTCCGGAGGGTGTGGGGGAGGGTGGCGCGCCGCAAGGGCGATGCGCCGTTCGTGAAGCGTCTAGCCGCCGGGCACGGAGAGCTCGACCCGCACGCGACGTGCGAGCCGTTCTTCGCTTGGCGATCGGTGGGCAGGTGCGACCGAGATCTCGTTTCGCCCGCGGGCCTTCGCGTTGTAGAGGGCCAGGTCGGCAGCTCTCAGCAGCACCTTCGAGTCCGCTGCGTCGTCCGGGAAGAGTGCGATGCCAGCCGAACAGCTGACCTCTATCGCATCGCCGCTCTCCGAGGCCAGAACGGCTTCGCAGAGCTGCTCCTTCAAGCGGCGAGCGATTCCGACGGCCAGCGGCTCATCGGCCTGGAGCAACAGGACTGCGAACTCGTCGCCGCCGATTCGCGCCACTTCGTCGGAGTCCCGAAGGATCCCGCGGAGTGCCTCCGCGATCCTCTGCAGCACACGGTCGCCGGCGTGATGCCCGTGCCGGTCGTTCACCGCCTTCAGGTGATCCGCGTCAAGAAGGAGGAGCCCGAGCTTTTCGCCGTAGCGCTCCGCCCTCGCCAGGTGCTCCTCGAGCCGGTCGACGAAGTACCGTCTGTTGTGGAGCCCGGTGAGCGGATCGGTGATCGCGAGCCGCCGAGTCTCTTCCTGGAGCTTCGCCGAGCGCAGCACGACCGCGGCCTGCTGAGCGACGACGGAGAGGGTGCGGACGTCCGCCTCTCGGTACGCCCCGAGCCGAGTGGATTCGGCGTTCAGGACGCCGATCGCCCGCCCTTCGACGAGGAGTGGGATGGCGATCTCGCTGCGCGCACCGGTCACGCCCGAAATGTAACTCTCCTCGAGATCCAGATCGTCGATCACGATCGTTCTTCCCGTGCGCGCGCAGCGGCCCGTGATCCCGAGGCCGAGAGGAATCGTCAACTCCTGGATACCTTCCGCGTAGCCGTTGGAGGCCCCGACGCGAAGCACCCCGCGGTCCTCATCGACAAGGAGGATGGCGCACTGTCCGCGTGGAATGGTGTTCTGGGCGACTTCGAGGATTGCGTCGAGCGTGGGACCGAGGTCCTTGCCCTCGCTGGCCAGCTGGCTGATCTGGTAGAGCGAGTCCAGCAGGCTGATCCTGGACTGGAGGCGCTCCCGCGCCTGCGAAGCCACGATGGCCAGTGCCGCCTGGGCGCCGAGCACGGTGAGCAGCTTCTCGTGCTCCTCCGTGAAGGCGTCCTCGCGGTCGGACTCGACGTTCACGACGCCGGCGACCTCGTTCCGTACGATCAGGGGCACCGCCAGGTTGGAGCGCGCCTCGCGCAGGCCCACGACGTAACGCGGGTCTTTCCTCACATCGCCCACCCGAAGCGCCTGGCGATTCGCCGCGGCCCAACCCGAGATGCCGCGGCCTTCGGGAAGAGACAATCGGAGAACGTCGCTGGCTCGCTCGCCGTAACCACGTACGCTCCGAACCGAGAGCGTGCGGCTCTCGGCGTCGTACAGCATTAGCGCGCAGTGGTCGAAGCCGATGAGTTCCTGCGCACAGGCCAGGACCTTCTCGAGCAGACGGTCCAGGTTGTCGCTCAGACCGATCTCCCGCGTCGCTTCATATACGGCTGCAAGAGATGCGAGTTCTTTCATTCCGCGCTATCGCTCCCAGGAGATCGCCGCCGGCATCCGGCGCTCGCAAGACGGCGCGGTGTGCCGGGCGTAAAGTCGTAATAGATTTATATTGCGTGACTTAGGCGGGGTCGGACAGGCTCAACCTTCGTTGCCGGCGGTCCCGGAGTCCTCCCCCAGCGCGTTCATGTTCGCCGCGAGATATCGCAAGAAGGGTTCCGCGCGCCGGGGGGGCCGGGGAGAAGGGGCGGCTGGTCCGCCGGAGATGGTTCGCCGGAGATGGTTCGCCGGATGTGGTCAGGCGGCTTCCACCGCCCGTTTGATCGCCTCGTAGTCGGGCTCCACGCCGGAATCCTCGGAGACCCAGTCGTAGACCACGGTGCCGCTGCGGTCGATGACGAACGCGGAGCGCTTTGCGACGCCCTTGAGCCCCACGAGCTCCTCGTACAGGACGCCGTACT
>JAUWDL010000178.1 GCA_030608825.1 Gemmatimonadales bacterium | reverse complement strand
TCTCCGACACCCACCGCAAATCCAAATAGTTCGCCCGCATCGACGGGCTCCCAGCACGCAGGCGTACCCGGCCTGGCCGTGATCGGCCTCATGGTGCTGGATGACCTGACCGCGGACACGCGCCCCTTGGATTGGAACGTGGACGCCAGCCACACGGAGATCGACCTGGGGCCGCTTCCTTGAACCGGGTGATCTCCCGCACGTCCAAAGCGGATCGGGATAAGAAAGCCCGACTCTCTGAGACACGTGACCCTCGGGCCCGAGGATATTTCCCCGCAGGCAGAGGAGGAATCTTCCCGATTGCAGGGCCGTTGCTCGTACCTGTAGATATCAGATCGTTGCATGAGAGAATCTACCTCCGGCCCTTGGTCGCTTCGGAGGGTCGGACCCGGCTGACAGGTGAGCGATGGCCAACTACGACTACCACTGCAAGGACTGCAAGGCGACGTTCACGATCCACGAGCCGATCGCGACACACACGGGCAGGAAGAGGCCCAAGTGCCCGCAGTGCGGCGGGCACAGGACGGAGCAGCTTTTCTCGCCGTTCTTCGCAAAGACGAGCTCCAAGAGCTAGGCCGCCTTCTGCGGTCAACCAGGTTCGCTGCGGATCAGAGGTACTCGCGGTCCTGAAGCTCGGCGCATATCTGCTTCGCCACGACCGCGAGCCGTGCCCGCGCCTGCGGGTCGGAGGCGGACTGGTTGAGCCAGCTCGCCGGCACCCGGTCGATCTCCGTGTCGTTCGGAAGGCACACGCGCACGTGGTCTCCTCGAGGGCCGGGGTAGCACGAGAAGTCCGACCCGGGGTTTCTATCCGGACAGACATCCAGGATAGCGCTCTCCAGGAGGTCGATCATCTCGTCGATCGTGAGCTTGCGCGCTGCCACCGGCGGTAATCCAGAAGCTCCAGTCAAAGGTCTTTACGCCGGCTCAATCTAAGGGGCAACGGCCCCCGACGCGGCCCGAGCGGCCCCACGAAGGTAGGCCCGCGGCCGGTCATTCCGGTTTCGGAGCGCAGCAATCTCAGAAGAGCACTCCTCCCGTGAGCACGAACTGCTCGCCGCCGGCGAGCTCGACTCGCAGCTCGAAGAAAGGCAGAACCGGGCCCGATCCGAACAGCGTACCGCCGAGCAGGTTGACGCCCAGGTCGGTGTGCGACGACCCGTCTCCTCCGCCCTCCGGCCTTCGTGAAGAGTGGGCGATGTTCAAGCCGCCGCCCGCGTACGGGGCTACTGCCGTCGTGCCCTCGATCTTGAACCTGTAGGCGACGTTGCCGTTCAGCTCCCAGTAGGTGCGGTTGTCGCCCGGGCCCTCATCCGGAAAGAACCAGTCGAAGGCGCCGATGATCACCAGCCGGTCCGGGGACTTCAGGTTGGCATGCAGTCGGCCTCCCAGTCCCAGCTTGGAGCTGCTCCCGTAGCTGAGCTGGGGTCCGAGGTGGATCTGTCGGGTCTGCCGTTCCTGAGCGTCGAGCCCCTGAGCGCCCGACGCGCAAGCAACCACCAGGAACATCAGGAAGGTTCGTCTCACAACTGGTTTCTCCCATATCGGTGGTATCGTCTCGGCTCTCCCCGATACCAGGTCCATCAGACCCACCAGACAGTCCAGAGTAACGGCAACGGCCGTGCCTGAGAGCGAAGCCTCGAGTAACTTCTGTATGATGTTGCCATATCTAGCGTTACATATTTGGGGATGTGCCGGGGAGCCTGGGCGAGGTTACGCGTACTGCCGAATACCGCCAAAAAGTGCCGGGGGCGGCGCAGAGCGCGAGCGCGATTCTAGCGTATCGGCGATTCGTGCGCGGCGCCCTCCGGCCCGACTGCCTGCCGGCAAAACCGAAGCTCACGCGCGCTCCAGGAGATGAGAAGCGGACAGCGGAGAAGGAAGGGTGAGCCCAGAAGCATCGCGGGACGGTCGCCGAGGCCGAGGCGGCCGAAGATCGGGAGGTCCGCCACCTCGCCGTCGAACGACTCGAGGCTCGTCCGGCCTATTCTGATCGATGCGATCTGAGCGCCGTAGGTAGGGACCTCCTTGGAGCCGATTCCGCGAGACTGCTCGCTCACGGGCTCTTCCGTGACCGTGACACCCGTCGCATCGGCGGCTGTCGGGTTCAGGAGCAGCGCTGGAGACCCGGAATCCAGCACGGCATCGACGGCCGACCCGTTTACCAGCACCTCGAAGCGAATGATCCCACGACGAACGCGCTCGAACGGCACCGCGTCGTCCGGCCCCACGACCGGTCCGCTGTCCTCATCCGTGGTGCCCCTCTTGTAGAGCCGCAGAGTTCGCCCGGGCGCGTCGATGAGAACGTCGTAGTACTTGAGAAGATCCGAGCCGACGATCCCGTCGAATCGGTGATCGTCGCCGTCGGCGAGCACCTCATCGTCGAGAACGTACTTCTCCCAGTTCCCGGCTCGCACATCCCCGAGGCGTAGCAGCTTGGTGGTCACTACAGGCACCCGGGCCAGGCCGCTCGCTCCACTCAGCTTCGCCTCGCCGACAGCTTGCAGCCCGAGCTGCCGCGCCAGACTCCGGGCGATCGCACCTGTCGTGGCCCCGGTGTCGAGGATGAAACGATAGCTGCGTCCCCGCGCCTCAACGGGCACGATGAGCCACTGCCCGTCCACCTCGATCGGAACCTCGGTGAGGAGTTCGCCCTCCAGGTCGGAAAACGACTCGATGCCGTCGGCGGCCCGAAAGTCCTGCGCACGGACGGGCAGGGCCGAGAGCATTACGAGGGCGATCACGATCGCCAGCTCCACGCCTCTGCTGGAGATGTTCGTTCGATCGGTGCCGCTCTGCCTCATGCCCGATCGAACGCCTCAAGACCCCGACGGTTCCACCAGCCATGCGCTCCAGCCTCCATCGACGAGCCCGAAACCGAACAAGCAGTCCCGGAGCGTCAGGCTTTCCACCACAGGCTACGCCGCGAATCTCCTTACTGCCCGGGCCGGCCGCTCGAAGTAGCTTTGGGGAACCGCGGGATCTGCCCGCAAAACCCAAGGCGTGACTTCATCCCGCTAAACCTCATGCACGACTTCATATCGAAACTCCAGCGCTTGCTCGCCGACTTCAGGCGCCGGCGAGTGTTTCGCGTCGCCGCCGTATACGCGGTGGTGGCATTCGTGCTCCTCGAAGTCATGGACGCCCTCTTTCCGGCGCTTCTTCTCCCCGACTGGGCGGATACTCTGGTCGCGGTCCTGCTTATCGCCGGCTTCCCGGTCGCCGTGATCCTGGCATGGGCGTATGACATCACGCCGGAGGGCGTGCGCCGCACTCCGGCGGAGCATGAGGACGCGGAGCCGGCCGTCGATCGCGCGGACGCTTCTGCGGCGGATGCGGGTGCCCGCACGGAGGCCCAGTCCATCGCCGTTCTTCCGTTCGTCAACCTCAGCGGAGAGCCGGAGAGCGAGTACCTGAGCGACGGGATCACGGAGGAGCTGATAAACGTCCTCAACCAGATCGAAGGACTGAGAGTCGCCTCCCGCGGTTCCTGCTTTCGCTTCAAGGGAAAGACGGCGGACACACGCGAGGTCGGGGTCGATCTGGGTGTCGACACGGTGCTGGAGGGAAGCATTCGGAAGGGCGGCGATCGTCTCCGCATCAACGTGCAGCTGGCGAACGCCCGGGACGGCTTCGACATCTGGTCGGGAAGCTACGATCGACAGCTCACGGACATCTTCGAGCTGCAGGATGAGATCTCCCGTTCGATCGTCGATGCTCTTCGCGTCGAGCTGCCCGGCGGGGAGGGTGCGGCGTTGGTCGAAGCGCCGACGGCCGATGTCACAGCGTACGAGTACTACCTCCGCGGTCGCCAGTTCTTCCACGAGCGCCGAAAGAAGAGCCTTCTGTTCGCCAGAGAGATGTTCGAGAAGGCGATCGAGATCGACCCGGACTACGCCCTGGCGCACGCCGGCGTGGCCGACTGCTGCTCACTTCTCGCCCACTGGTACCAGGACGCCCGGGAGGAGCCGAACATCGGCGCGGCCGACCGGGCGAGCCGCCGGGCGATCGAGTTGGCGCCGGATCTCGGACAGGCGCACGCCTCGCGAGGGTTTGCACTCTATCTCATGGGCCGGATCGAGGAGGCCCAGAGCGAGTTCGAGACGGCCATCCGGCTCGACCCGAAGCAGTTCGACGCGCGCTACTTCCAGGCTCGGGTCTGCTACGAACAGGGCGACCTGGACCGGGCGGCCCGGTTGTTCGAGGAGGCGGCAGGGGCGAGGGAGGATCACGAAGCGCGCTACTTCGCAGCGCAGACCTACACGGCCCTGGGTCGCAACGAGGAAGCCGAAGCCGCCTACCGGCGAGCTCTCCCCGTCATCGAGCGGCATCTGGAGCTCAACCCGAACGACGCACGTGCCTGGACGATGGGCGCTGTCACGCACAGCCGATTGTCAAACCGGGAACTCG
>JAUWDL010000273.1 GCA_030608825.1 Gemmatimonadales bacterium | reverse complement strand
GCCAAGAAGTCGGTTCGCGGGCGCAACCTCAAGAAGGAGTTCGAGGAGCTCGGCATCGAGGTCCGCGCCTCCTCGTTCGCCACGGTGGCGGAGGAGATCCCGGAGGCGTACAAGGACGTGGCGGATGTCGTGGACGTCGTGGATCGGGCCGGGATCGGACGAAAGGTCGTGCGGCTCAAGCCGCTGGGGGTCCTGAAGGGCTGAGGCGGATCCGCGTCAGCTCGCCAGGCCGATTCGCTCCGTCATAGCGTCGAAGCGGGGATCGGAACGCAGGTTCTCGTAGGCCGGATCGACCCGAAGGAAGACCAGCACCCAGCACCGCTCTTCCAGGGCCTTCTCCAACCACTCGAAAGCCTCGTCCGCCTCGCCGAGGGCGGCGTGGACCAGCGCTCGATAGTCGGGAAAGATCGGCGCCCGCTTGGCGCGTAGCTCGAGCCGCCCGTACACCTCTCGAGCCTCGTCCTTTCGGCCGGCCAACGCATGCGCCTGGGCGAGCAGGGCCACCAGTCCGGGGTGCTCGCCGATCCGCCCGATCCACTCCTCGTAGAGCTCGACGGCGTCGTCATGCCGGCCCGCCTGAACATAGGCCGGCCCCAGGAACCAGGGAACGATGACGAAGTCCGGATCCATCGCCACGACGCCCTCGTAGCGCTCCACCGCCTGCTCGTACTCGCCCAGGAAGTAGTGGGACCAACCCAGGCCGACCGTCACCGTGAGGGAGAGCGGATCCAGGTCGTGCGCTCGCTGCAGCGCTTCGTTGGCCTCCTGCAGGCGCCCCATCGCCATCAGGTACTCGCCATACCAGTGATGCACCGTCGGGTAGCGGGGGTTCAGCTCGATGGCGCGCTGGAACTCCGTCTCGGCTCCCGGAAAGTCCCACTCGTAGATGAACTTGGCGTAAGCCCGCGACGTGCAGGCCTCGGGCACGCACGCCTCCAGCTCGAGGGCCTTCCCGGTGGCCTCCTGGATCCGCTCGTGGGCTTCATCGGCCGTCAGGTATCGGTACCAGCCCAGCAGGCTGTAGGCATCCGCCAGACCCGCGTAGGCGAGGGCGTAGTCCGGATCGAGGGAGATGGCCTCCTCGAAGCACTCGATGCTCGCTCGGAGGCCGTCGGCCCTCCGACTGTTGCACAGAAACCGGCCCTTCAGATAAAGCTGGTACGCCTCCACCACGTCGGTGTGGCTGCGAACGAGCGGTGGAGCCGTCTCACCGGGCTCACCTACGAGCTCGGCGCGCAGATGTTCGACGATCTCGCGGGCGATCTCCTCCTGAACCGCGAAGATGTCGGCCATTTCGCGATCGTAGCGCTCTCCCCAGATCTGGAATCCGTCACGGACATCGACCAGCTGGACCGTGATCCGCACGCGATCATCGCTCATCCGCACGCTGCCCTCCAGCACCGTGCTCACGTTCAGGAGGTCGCCGATCTCGCGCACGTCCTCGGTGGCATCCTTGAATTTGAATGAAGAGGTGCGTGCAGCGATCCGCAGCCCATCGACCTGAGCGAGGGAGGAGATCAGCTCCTCCGAGATGCCGTCGGCGAAGTACTCCCTGTCCGTCTCCGCGCTCAGATCGACGAAGGGCAGAACAGCCACCGAACGCCCGGCCGGGGTCGGCCGGCTCGGCACGGCCGCGGCCTCCGAGTCGAGCGCCTCCCAGATCTCACCGACGCCGGAGCTGCTTGGGGCCGGTCTCGTCGACGCGCCGTCCGGTTTCGTCGTCTCGGCGGTCGGTCCCGTGAGCGCGGCGGCCGGTCGCTCCGTCAGTGCTCTGGAGCTCCCAGCCGGGGCGGCCGCTGCCGCTTCTGCGGGCGCCCCGCGCGCGCGGATCGAGGCCACCAGCTCCTGGGTCTCGGGAGACGGGTCCACACCAAGCTCATCCCGCAGCCGCCCCGCGAAGGCTTCGTAGGCGCGCACCGCAGCCGCTCTGTCCCCCACGCGATCCAGCAAGCCGACCAGCCGCCGCACGGCCGCCTCGTTCTCCAGCGAGTACCCGGCTGATTGCCTCGCCCGCTCGGCGGCCGCTTCCACGTTTCCGGCGGCCTCCTCCTCTTCGGCCAGGCTCCAGGCCGCCAGGGCCGCCAGGCGCCGCAGCCGTTGCCGCTCGACGTCGAGCCACTTCTCGAACTCGGGCGCGTCGGAGATGAAGAACCCTTCCAGCAGGTCGCCGCGGTACGCCTCGAGAGCCTCGCGGGCTCGCCCCGCCTCCGCGTCTTCCACGAAGGCAGCGGCATCGCACCAGATCGTCTTCGGAGCAAGGGCGAGCTCCTCATCCCCGGTCGAAACGAAGACGGACGGCCCAACGGCGCGACGAAGGACGTAGAGGGACTGATTCAGAGCGTGACGGGCCCGCGACTCGTCCAGATCCGGCCAGAACAGGCCCAGCAACGTGTCGCGCCGGTGAGAGTCGCCCTTTCCGCAGGCGGCCAGATACGCAAGCAGCGCGACGCGCTTGGGCTGGGCCAGGACCGACTTCAGCTGGCGTCCATCGGCCGCCTGAAGGTCCAGGGAGCCCAGCGTGTAGAAGCGTATCATCTAGTTATGCTATAAAGGCTTATGGCGTTCTCTGCTTTGCCGTGATCCCCGAGTGATTTCGCGGAGATCCGCAAGTGACGACACAAGATGAACTTGTGCAACGTATGGAGCGTGGGTGCCTCGTTAAAACCAGAGAAGGGCTTCCAAGTTCCACTCGGCGACAAGAAGTCCGAGACAGAGTGAAAACAGATTACACAGCGCCTTAGACGCGCACATAAAAGGTGAGGGGCGATGGGAATGTTGACGAGAGGACGGGGCCTTCGGGTTGCAGGGGGACAGGGAGCCTTCTCCATGGGTGGAAGCGGTGGGGTGAGGAAAACGGAGAGGGAGAACGCCTTGGTCCTCCCGGGGGTCCCACTCACCTTTGCTCAGAGACCGGAAGACGGAGAGCACCTCCAGGCGGCCGCCAACGAGCTGTTCAAGCAGGGCAGCCAGCGGCGCGTGGCCCTCGGCCTCATGGCGGCCGTCATGGTGCACCTGGCCATCTTTGAGCTCTTTCCGCGAATGCAGGTGGATGACCTGGGAGCCGCGGCCGTGGCGCTCGAGACGATCGAGCTGCCGCCCGAGGTACGGATCCCGCCTCCGCCGGAAGAAGTCTCGCGGCCGGCCACGCCCCGAGTGGCGATGATCGACGTCGACGAGGACGTGACGATCGCGGCGACCACGTTCGAGTCGAATCCGGTCGAGAACCTGCCGCCGCCGCCGAAAACGGCGAGCCCCGACGACCGTCCGTCGTTCATCCCTTACACGGTC
>JAUWDL010000360.1 GCA_030608825.1 Gemmatimonadales bacterium | reverse complement strand
CGCCCCGTACGTGGGCAAGAGTCGAGCCGAGGCCTGGGAGACAATATGGCGAATGTGGGCTCTGAACCGCCATACGTAGGAGTATTGTTGTGGTTACGCCGTCTGTCGCGTGTCCACGAGCGCGACGGACGGGAGCCCCTGGGCTGGGCAGGATCCCTGGACCCCGGCACGCCGGCCGACGATGATGTCCGTCTCGGATCTGAGCCCGCGCAGCCGCCAAAGGAAGATCTGCGCCACGAGCGTGAAGGCGCCGCCGACGACATACCCCTTCGCGATCGAGCCGACGCGCGAGAGGTAGCCGAGCCCAACCTGCTGCAGAACCCCGCCGCCGTTTCCGAACATCGAGTCAAACGAGGCGACGGAAGCACGCTGCTCGGAGGGGATGCTGTTGTGCAGGAATGCCTGCTTGACCGGTCCCGCGGCCCCGACGGCCAGGGTCATCACCATGAACAGGGCGACCGCGAGCCAGAACGAACCGGCCAGCCCCACGCCAACCGCGGCGAACGCCTGTACGCCAGCGGCCCAGAGCAGCAGGGTGGTGCGCCGTCCGCAGAAGCTGCTGAACCAGTCGGCGAGGGCGTTGCCCGCGATCATCGAGGTGGCCATCAGGGATGCCACCAAGCCGGCCACCCATACCGCATCCCTGTCCAAGAGCTCCAGAAAGTACGGCTGCCACGCGTACACCGCCCACGCCATGAAGCCGTATTGGACAAAGGAGCACAACATGAGCAGCCGAACGGGTCGCTCGACCCATCCATAGCGGAGGGAAGCCTCCGCGACAGACCTCATCTCGCCGGGCAGATCGCTGAGGCGTACGGCTCGTGGGGTGAATCCGACGTCGTGCATGGTGAAGAAAGCCACGGCGAACGTGGCGATGAGCATCACCGTGCGTACGACATACGGCACGGCCAGGTCTATGCTGCCGAGCAAGCCACCGGACAGGGTGCCGATCAGCATGGCAGCCCCGCTCACCATCGAGCCACGCGCGAACACCGAGTCCAGCTGCCCCTCGAACCCGGTGGCGTTCAGGGCATCCACCAGCCAGGCTTCGACCGCACCCGAGTAAAAAGTGAAGCCGAGCCCCATGGCAACCGAGACGGCGGCGAAGGCGGCCAGCCCGCCACCGGTCCGGGCCACGGCCAGGTAACCGACCGTGGTGAGCGCGAGGATCACGACGCTCAGGAGGAAGGACGCCCGGCGGCCGGCCGTGTCCGCGAGAACGCCAGTAGGGATCTCGAAGACGAACATGCCGGCCGTGAAGGCGGCGTTCGCGACGAAGACGCCGAAGATGTCGAGGCCGGCGTCGAGCAGGAACAGGGTGTTGACCCCCCATATGAGGGCGGCGGAGAGGGTATAGAGGCCGGCGATCGCGAAGTATCCCGCCAGGATGCGACGTGGAGTCACGCCCCGATGACGCTCAGTCGACGACCCCTTCGGCCGTCTCGGCGATCAGGCTGTCCACGACGGCCTTCAGGTCGCCGGTTTCCTCGAACACGGCCAGCTGCCGCTCGGCGCTCGATCCCTCCTCGAGGATCCGAAAGGCGTACTCGACCTCCTTGCGGCTGCCGAGCTCGTCCAACACGTCATCCAGGAACCACTCGATCATCTCGCGGATGAGGTCGCGGGCGGGGAGCTCTTCCTGCTTGCCGAAGTCGATCAGCTTTCCGTGGACACCATAGCGGGCGGCCCTCCACTTGTTCTCGGCGATCAACTCGGCCGGATAGAGACGGAAGGTCATGTTGTCGCGGCGCAGCTTCCAGAGCTTGGCCACGATCGCCTGGAAGATCGCCGCGATGCAGATGACCTCGTCGACTCGGGTGCAGATGTCGGGGATGCGGAACTCGAGCGTCGGGTAGGTCCAGTGCGGCCGGACGTCCCACCAGATCTTGGTGCCGTCCGGAATCGAGCCCGCGCGAACCAACGTCTCGACCAGATACTCGAACTCGCCCCAGCTCGAGAACTCACGCGGGATCCCCGTACGCGGAAAGGCGCGCCAGGTGACCGTCCGGTAGGACTTGAGCCCCGTGTTCCGCCCCATCCAGAACGGCGAGCTGGTGGAGAGAGCCAAAACATGGGGAAGGAAGTAGCGGGAGACGTTCATGGCGTCGATGAGGAACTCGCGGTCCTCGATCCCGACGTGGACGTGCATGCCGAAGATCAGGTTCTTTTTCGCAATGTCCCGGAGGTCCTCGTAGATCCCCAGGTAGCGCTCGAGCGGCGTGATCTCCTGCTCGAGCCACGATGAGAAGGGATGGGTGCCGGCGGCCGCGATGCAGAGCCCGCTCTCAGCCACCTTGTCCGAGACGAGACGTCTCAGCCGCACCACCTCGTCCCGAGCCTCGGCCACGGTCTCGCACACCTTGCTGCCGACCTCGACGACGGACTGGTGCAGCTCCGGCTTCATCTGCTCCCGGAGGACGAGCTGGTCCGAGTCCAGGATCTCGGTGATGTAGGAGGCGAGCTCCCGGGTCTCGGGGTCGATGACCTGGTACTCCTCCTCGATCCCGATCGTGAGCGACGGCGGCTTCATCCAATGACCGTATCTCTGGGCTCGAACGGCGGCAAGCGGAAGGCTCTCACGCTGCGCGACATGAGTCGGATGGACTTCCTAGTGCGAGGGTCGGCGGCTGTTCCTACATTGGGCCCTTTCCAGGCACCCCCGCTCGCCCGACTCCTGACCGGTTCGCGACGAACGGCGGCATTGGCGCTCGGTGTTTTCTCGAGGGAGGTAGT
>JAUWDL010000034.1 GCA_030608825.1 Gemmatimonadales bacterium | reverse complement strand
ATGGAGAGCGAACAAATCGTCTGGGCGCTCGCAGGCCCCTGGTATCGCCAACACCAACCCACGGTGCTCGAGAACGGCCGCATGCTCCTGTTCGACAACCATGGAAGCCACTGCTTTTCTAAAGTCATCGAGTTCAACCCGTTCACTCTGGAGATCCTCTGGTCCTACCAAGGTGATGATCAAAACGGATTCGCCTCTCCCGCGCTGGGCTCGGCTATCAGACTTCGCAACGGCAACACCTTGATCACCGAGTCAACGGCGGGCAGAGCCTTCGAGGTGACGCCAGACAACAGGGTCGTCTGGGAGTTCATAAACCCAGAGCAGGCGGGCAAGAACGGCGAGTTGATCGCCGTCATCCCCGAGATGGTTCGGATCGATCCAGACTTCGATTTGACGTGGCTACCCCGCGACGACACCGCCGTCCCCTGAGTCTCCCCCCTTCGTCGTCTGGGCACGGCTCAGCCGCGGGAGATCTTCACCCCACCGTTCGTCGTCCTGGCCCGGATCAGCTTGCCTCCGGAGCCCAACTCGGTCGTAAGCATCTTGTCGAGCCGCCCCTGCACCGTCACCGGGAAGCCTATCTCGAGGCGCCCGTTCACGGTCCCGGTCTCGAGACGGGCTGAATAGCCCTCCGGGATCTGGAGGTTCACGCCGCCGTTCGTCGTCTTGACGTCCAGACCCTCGCCCTCCCATTCGTCGCCGGTGAGCTCGATGCTCAAGCCCCCGTTGGTCGTCGAGCCGCTGACGTAGCCCGACACGTCGACCAGGCTGACGCCGCCGTTCACGGCCCGGAACTCCAGGTCTCCAGAGACGCCCTCGATGCCGATCCCGCCGTTCAGTGTCTCGAGCGAGAGATCCGTCCGGGCCGGTACCGATAGGCGGAAGCTCACGGCCCACGACTCGTCCTCGCCGCCCTTCGGGCCCTCCGCTCGGATCGTCCCGCCGTCCGTGTGGATGGAGACCTCCCGGGCTATCTGTCGTGCGCGCGCCTGCGTCTTGGCTCGTGCGTGCACCTTGGCCTCGACCTTCACGTCGTTACGGTTCCCGCCCGTGACGGCGACGCCGCCGTTCGGCCCCGCATCGACCGTGACGCTGCCGGTGGCCGGCAGCGTTTGCTCCCGGACCTCGCAGTAGCGGTCCTCGTCATCATCGTAGGATTCATCGCACCACTTCCCGGCATCCTGAGCCCGCGCGCCTGTGGCAATAACCAGCAGGAACGCTCCGGGCAGAAGCAGGGTGCGAAGTCGCAATAGCTCCCGAGGCATCATCGTCCTCCTCCGAATCGGTATCGTCCGTCCAGGAAACACGGCTCCGTGGGGTCTGACGTCGCGCGCACCCGGATGGTTGCAGCCAACCGTAAATTGCGGCCGGCGCGACGCCGCTCAGACCTCTCCCGTCAGCTCCAGAAAGCGACCGGCCAGCGCCGGCCCCGCTCCCGCATCCTCGTGCTTGAAGAAGACGAAAGCCTCCCCCCAACCCTGTGAGCCGATCCTCCGAGCCCAGGAGGCCAGCTCTCCGTCGTCGTACTCGGAGCGGCGGAGCCGCACGTACCCCCAGCTCGCCGTGGAGACCGTCTCGGGCGCCGCCTTCTCGTCGGTCTCGGCAGCGCACAGGGCCACGTCGTGCTCACGCAGCGCCGCCAGGACCTCCTCGTCGAACCAGGAGTCGTGCCGGAACTCCATCGCCGCCCGGAAGCCCTTCGGGACCAGGGGGAGGAAGCCGGAGAGGAGCGGCAGGTCCTTCTTCAGGTTCGGCGGGAGCTGAAAGAGGATCGCGCCCAGGTGATCGCCGAGAGTCTCCGCGATCGAGAAAAGGTAGTCCGTCTCATCGGACACATCCTTCAATCGCTTGAAGTGTGTGATGCGACGGGACGCCTTGAGGACGAAGCGAAAGGGATCGCCGACTTGCTCGACCCATGATTCCAGGACTGAAGCACGCGGCATCCGGTAGAAGGTGTTGTTGATTTCGACGGCCGGGAGCCGCCCGGAATAGTAACGGAGCATCTCCTTGGCCGGCAGGTCCTCGGGGTAGAAGCTGCCCTTCCACGCCTTGTAGCTGAAGCCGCTCGTGCCCACGGAGACGCGCACTGCGTCCATTCCCATGTCAGCGGCGCTCGGCCAGCGCCACGGCGAACCGGGCCGATCCATCGGTCTCCCAGCGGCGAATCCGGAGTCCGCCGGCCTCCAGGAGCCCCCGTGCGGACTCGGGGGTGTACTTGTGGCTGAGCTCCGTGCGGATCGACTCTCCGGCCTCGAAACGGACCTCCAGATCCAGATCGGCGATGCGCACCGACTGCGCGATCTCGGACACGAGGTGCATCTCGATCCGGGCGCGCCCGGCGTCGTAGAAGGCCCGGTGTCGGAACGTCCTCTCATCGAAGTCGGCGTGAAGCTCACGGTTGAGGACGCTCAGCAGGTTCAGGTTGAAAGCCGCCGTCACCCCGGCCGCGTCGTCATAGGCCGCCTCGAGCTCCCGAGCGTCCTTGACGAGATCGAAGCCGATCAGAAAGCCATCGCCGGGCTCGAGCTCCTCCGCCACGCACACCATGAATCGACGTGCCGCCTCAGGGGTGAAGTTGCCGATCGTCGAGCCGAGGAAGGCGATCAGCCGGGGCCGGCCGGCGAAGGAGAGGTCCAGAGGCGCGTCGAAGTCCGCGACGACGATCACGACCTGAAGCTCCGGGTACTCGGAGACGAGAAGGTCTGCCGCGGCATGCACGGCATCCTCGCTCACATCGACCGGCGCGTAGCCTTCCAGCGTCCCCTGCGCGTGCATGGCGTCGAGGAGGAGCCGGGTCTTGGTGGAGCTTCCCGAACCGTACTCGACGAGCACGTGGGCGCCGACATCGGAGACGAAATCGGCGGCGTGAAGCTCGAGAATCTCGGTCTCCGCCCGAGTCGGGTAGTACTCGGGCTGCGCCGTGATGCGCTCGAACAGGTCCGAGCCTCGCGCATCGTAAAAGTACTTGGGAGGGATCTCCTTCACGGGGCCGGTCAGCCCGTCACGAACGTCGCGGGCGAGCTCGGCGTGCCGATCGCGCGGGCCGAGGACGTTCCGCACGACGACCCTGTCGTCGGCCGCTGCTGCGCTCGGTCTCTCCATTCGGTTCTCCATGCACGCCACCACCTCGCCCGAGCGGGCCGAGGCCGCAAAGGTAGGCGGCGCCTTGGCAGCCGTCCAACGGGAGGGCCAAGTTGAGATCTGGAGCCCGGGCGTGAACCCTCGAGAACCCGAGCAACCGTCAGTCGGTGGGCACCCAGGAGGTCGATGACGACGGAAGCATCCCGGACGGCCGCGGTCGAGTTCGACGGCGCATCCCTCAGGCTGGGGAGCGTGGACGTGCTCCGCGAGGTCTCGTTCCATGTGGCGAGCGGCGAGACCACCGTCATCCTCGGTCGCAGCGGCGCCGGAAAGTCCAGCGCCCTGCGTCTGGTGAACCGGCTGCTCGAGCCCACCGCAGGCGCCGTGCGCGTGGGCGGACGCCCGACGACGGAGTGGGACCCAATCGCTCTGCGTCGCCGCACCGGCTACGTGATTCAGCGGATCGGCCTCTTTCCGCACCGTACGGTCGCGGCCAACGTGGCGCTCGTGCCGCGGCTGCTGGGCTGGGAGAGGGAGAGGCTCGAGCACCGCACGGCGGAGCTGCTCGAGCTGGTGGGCCTCCCGCCCGCCGAGTATGCCGGACGCTATCCGGCGGAGCTCTCGGGCGGCCAGCAGCAGCGAGTCGGCGTGGCACGCGCGCTGGCAGCCGACCCGCCCATTCTCCTGGCGGACGAGCCGTTCGGCGCCCTGGATCCGATCACGCGGCGCGAGCTGCAGGTGGAGTTTCGCCGCCTCGCCACCCAGCTCGGGAAGGCCGTGTTGTTCGTGACCCACGACGTCCGTGAGGCGCGCCGGCTCGGCGACCGGATCGTTCTCCTGGCGGAGGGCCGGGTCGCCTTCGCGGGCAGCCCCGCCGAGTTCGGCGAATCCAGGCTCCCGGCAGTGGTGGCCTTTCGACCGGAGGACGAGGCTTGAGTTCCGCGGGCACCGCTGGGTGAGCTTTCTCGACTACCTGATCGCCAACCGGGCCGACGTGCTCGCCAAGACGGTCGAGCACCTCTTCCTCGTCGGCACCTCGGTCGGCATCGCCGTATTCATCGGAATCCCCACGGGAATCCTCCTGACGCGGCGAGAGGCTCTCCGCAAGCCGATCATCGGCTTCGTGAACGTGATCCAGACCATCCCCAGCCTGGCACTCTTCGGCTTTCTGATCCCCGTCCCCCTGATCGGGGGAATCGGTGCCCGCACGGCCATCGTCGCGCTCTCCGCCTATGCGCTCCTCCCGATCGTGCGCAACACCTACGAAGGCATCCGCGGCATCGATCCGGCCGTTCGGGAGTCGGGCGTCGCCATGGGGATGACCGACGCCCAGCTGCTGCGCGAGGTCGAGTTTCCCCTCGCACTCGGCGTGATCGTGGGCGGCGTACGGCTGGCCACCGTGATCGGAATGGGGATCGCCACGATCGCGGCCGCGATCGGTGCGGGAGGGCTCGGAGTGTTCATCTTCCAGGGGATCTCGATGGTGAACAACCAGGTGATCCTGGCAGGCGCGATTCCGGCCGCGCTTCTGGCTCTGACGGCTGACGCCGGCCTGGGTCTCCTGGAGCGCAGGTTCTCGCGCTGGCGCCGCGCGTGAGGGCGCTACCCGGTTCTGGGCGGAAGGGGCTGGGCAGCCTTGTCGCCGTGGTTCTCCTGGCCGCCCTCGCGCTCCATGGCTGCGGGGGGGAGCGTCGTCCTCTCGTCGTCGGCTCGAAGAACTTCACCGAGCAGAGCCTCCTCGGCGAGATCCTCGCGGGCTGGATCGAGCACACGACGACCATCCCGATGCAGCGCCGCCTCCACCTCGGCGGCACGTTCATCTGCCACCAGGCTCTCCTCGGAGGCGGCATCGACCTGTACGTCGAGTACACGGGAACGGCCTTCACGGCGATCCTCCAGCATCCGCCGATTACGGACCCGGACTCGGTGCGTCGCGTCGTCGCCTCCGAGTACGGCCGGCGATGGGCCGCGGAGTGGTCGGCACCGCTCGGCTTCGAGAACACCTTCGCCATTCTCGTCCGCCGGAGCACGGCAGACTCCCTGGGTCTCCGCACCATCAGCGACGCGGTGCCCCATGCGGAGCGCTGGACCGCCGGATTCGGCTACGAGTTCACGGAACGGGAGGACGGGCTGGCAGGGCTGGAGCTCCTCTACGGGCTGCGGTTCGGGCGGGATCCCCGCCTTATGGACCTCGGGCTCCTGTATCGAGCTCTGGCGAACGGCCTCGTGGACCTGGTGGCGGGCAACTCGACGGACGGTCAGATCGCGGCGCTGGATCTCGTGATGCTCGAGGACGACCGGCGGTACTTCCCGCCCTACGAGGCCGCACCGGTGGTGAGCGCCGCCGCGCTGGACAGATACCCGGAGCTCCGGGGGGCGCTGCGCCAGCTGGCGGGCCGCCTCGGCACCGAGGAGATGCGTGCCATGAACCGCGCGGTGGACGTGGAAGGCCGCGACTTTCGGCAGGTCGCCCGCGAATGGGTCGAGCGGGAGCTACGAGACGATCCCGTGCACCCTTGACCGGATCTCGGAGCCGTCCGCGGGTGTTTCAAGAGCATGCGCGGTTTTAGGTTGAGAGGCGCGAAAGAACGCGGCCGAGCGGAATGAATCGGCCCCCGAATGACTGCGTGAAACCTGAGCCGGTACACTAGATCAAGTGGAGTGGAGCGATGGGCACGGTTAAGACGCATGCGAGCGAGGCCGAAGCGCGGCGGGTCGCGGAAGAGGCGCGCGAAAAGGAATGGGGCGACCACACGTTCGTGCGGGACCTGTTCCTCGGGGACTTCCGGCTGGGCCTGATCCACCCCTATCCGGACCCCAATGAGCACATCGGCCCGCCAGCACGCGCGTTCATCCAGGAGCTCCGGGAGTTCCTGCGCACCGAAGTCGACTCCGAGCGGATCGACCGGGACCGGAAGATCCCGCCCGAGGTCGTGGACCGGCTCCGGAAGATGGGTGCCTTCGGCCTCAAGATCCCGCAGGAGTACGGCGGCCACGGCTTCAATCAGACCGAGTACAGCAAGATCATGGAGGTCATCGGCACCGTCGACGGAAGCCTCGTCGCCCTGCTCTCCGCCCATCAATCGATCGGTGTCCCGCAGCCGCTCATGCTCTTCGGGAGCGAGGAGCAGAAAGGTCAGTATCTGCCGCGGTTCGCCGAGGGCGCGATCTCGGCCTTCGCCCTCACGGAGGACGATGTCGGATCGGATCCGGCCCGCCTCGCGACGGTCGTCGAGCGGACCGAGGAGGGCGCCTACATCCTGAACGGCGAGAAGCTCTGGTGCACGAACGGGACGGTGGCCGACATCATCATCGTCATGGCCCGGCACAGCGAGAGCCGCAAGATCTCGGCGTTCATCGTCGAGATGGACTGGCCGGGCGTCGAAGTCGTCCAGCGACTCCACTTCATGGGCCTGGGGGGAATCGAGAACGGCATCATCCGCTTCCGCGACGTCCGGGTCCCCGCCGAGAACCTCCTCGGCAAGGAGGGGCGCGGCTTGAAGATCGCACTCGTCACTCTGAACACGGGCCGCCTTACGATCCCTGCGGTCTCCGCGGGGGGCGGAAAGGCCGCGATACAGATCGTCCGCGAGTGGGCCTCCGAGCGCGTTCAGTGGGGTCAGCCGGTCGGCAAACACGAGGCCGTCGCCCAGATGATCGCGCGCATCACCGCCAACACCTTCGGGATGGACGCCGTCTCGGAGATCACGGCTCTGTTGGCCGACCGACCCGGGTACGACATCCGGCTCGAGGCGGCGATCGCCAAGCTGTTCAACACGGAGGTGGGCTGGGATCTGATGGATGAGGCCCTGCAGGTGCGCGGTGGCCGCGGCTACGAGCGGGGCGATTCGTTGGCCGATCGCGGAGAGGACCCGATCGGCCTCGAGCGGATGCTCCGGGACTCCCGGATCAACCGCATCTTCGAGGGCTCGAGCGAGATCATGCGTCTTTTCATCGCACGGGAGGCGGTGGACTGGCACCTGCAGCTGGCCGGAGAGTTGGTCGAGGGAGATCTCTCGCTCGGAGCGAAGTTGGCCCGGCTGCCGAAGGTCGTTCTCACCTACGCGGCGTGGTACCCGTCCCGTTGGCTCGGCTGGGGCTGGTGGCCGAGGTACGGGGAGTTCGGCGAGCTCGCGACGCACCTGCGTTTCGTTCAGCGGTCGTCGGGAAAGCTGGCTCGCACGCTCTTCCACAAGATGATGCGGTACGGGGCGGGACTTCAGCGCAAGCAGGCGCTGCTCTTCCGAGGAGTAGACGTGGGAGCGGAGCTGTTCGCGATGGCGGCGGTCGTCTCGAAGACGCAGATGCTCACCCGAAAGGGCGATCCCTCCGCTCCGCATGCGCGGAAGGTGGCGGACGTCTTCTGCCGCATGGCTCGACGGCGCGTGCGCCAGCTCTTCAAGGGGATGTCCTCCAACGACGACGCCCTCCTCTACCGAACCGCACGCGAGGTCCTGGACGGCGACCACATGTGGCTGGAGGAGGGAATCGTCGGCCTGCAGGAGCTGGCGAAAAGAGGAACGGCCTCGGAGGCGAGGCCCGTCGAAGAGGTCACGGAACCGCTCGAGGCGTTCGTCGAGCACTCCACGGCGGAGATCGGTTGAGGCGTTCGGTCCGCCTCTGATCGCTCAGAGCCGGGCCTCGATCCAGTCTGCGACGTCGCGCACGGCGGCCGCCCAGTCCAGGTCGTTGTGGGGTTCGTGCAGAACCCCCCCGTAGATCCGCAGCATCGCATCCGCCGAGCCCGCTCGATCAGCGATCAGTCGGCTCCCCTCCGGCGAGTTGAGCGGATCATCGCCCCCGTGAATCAGGAGAAGGGGTAGCTTCAGCTCCGGAAGCCGGCCCTTCGTCCGTTCGATCGCCGCGAGAGCCTCCACTCCCCAGCGTGCCGTCGCGCGTCCGTGCACGAGCGGATCCTCCTCGTAGGCCCGCACGACCTCCGGATCCCGTGACAACGCTCGGGCATCCACTCCGTGACGCAGCGCGGTGCGCGGCAGGATCCGCGAGAGCGCCTTCGCCACGAGGACGAGCCAGGGCTTGGCGACACCGACCGGCTCCAGGGGAACGCCGCTGAGGATAAGGCCCCGCAGGCTCCGTTCGTCGGGAATGGATCCCCCAGACGCCTCCGGGCGCTCACAGGGCACCTCCAGCGCGTAGTCCAGCGCGATGAGCGCTCCCTTGCTGTGACCGTAGAGATAGAGGGGAACGCCGGGATCCGCCTGGCGCGCGAGATCGAGAAAGCTGCCCAGATCGGTTCGATACTCCGCCCAGCTGTTCACGTGACCCCGTCGGCCGGGTGAGCGACCGAACCCTCGGTGATCCATCGCGGAGGCGGCGAAGCCGCGCGTCAGAAGGGCATCAACGAGCCTGCCGTAGCGTCCCCCGTGCTCCCCCAGGCCGTGGGCGATGACGACCGAGGCGCGCGGGTCCTCCGCGGGTCTCCAGGCCCGGTAGAAGAGTTCGAGGCCTCCCGTCGCGAATCGGCCCTCGATCGCGCACGCCTTCGCATCACTCATGGCGGGCCCTCGCCGGTGGCGCCGAGGGGATCGCCGCTCCAATAGTTAGCTTTGGTAGTTACCCTGGCGGCGAGCGTCGGGACGGCCGCGCTCGCTGCCCCCCAACCAGGGAGGACTCGCCCATGCTCTACCGCGTGCTGGCCGACCTGGTCGTGCTCGCACACCTCGCGTTCGTCGCTTTCGTGGTACTCGGCGGCCTTCTCGTTCTATGGAGGACGCGGATAGCCTGGCTCCACGTGCCCGTCGCCCTGTACGCCGCGGCGATCGAGGTCGTCGGCTGGGTCTGCCCGCTGACGCCGCTGGAGAAT
>JAUWDL010000341.1 GCA_030608825.1 Gemmatimonadales bacterium | reverse complement strand
CGGTGGGTGAGACGGATGGGTCGGGGCAGACCGGTCGTACCCGATGAATGTTGCACGAGGGCGACGTCGTCGACATCCGGGGTGGCCGGGAACGATCCTTCCGAGCCGGCGTCCACCCGGTGGCCCAAGCCGTGGGCCCGTCCATCGGCCCTGAGCCTGGCGACGGTATGAATGCCCAGGTCCGGCCCGGCCGAGGCCACGGATCGTCCGAGCACGCGCGCAGTCCGGACATCCGTGAGGACCATCCGGGCGCCGCAGCCCCGGAGCAGGGAAGCCGTGCCCGCGTGATACTCGGCGAGCCTTCCCAGTCGAACCGGCGGGTACAGGGGCACCGGGACTGCTCCTGCCAGAAGAGCTCCGAAGAATGCGTCGTAGAAATCCGGACTCGTCGGGAGGATGATGGCCACTCGATCCGCCGGGGCGATCCCGCGGGCACGCAGAGCCGACCCGGCACGCGCGGCGCGCTCGTACATCTGCGCATAGGGGTAGAAGCGAGCCCGCTCCTCCCGGTCCAGGAATCGGACGCCCTTCGCGGAGCCCGCGGCCCGTTCGAACAGCTCCCCCAGGGTCCCGACGCTCGACGCCTGCTCACGCTCCCGCTTGCCCGGCCCCCGCTCACCCATGCGGGTCCTCCGGAAGTCGCTGCCGGATCACCTTCACGAGATCGCCGATTGTCGCGATTCGCGCCTCGTCCTCCGGCTCGAGGCACACTCGGAACCGGTTCTCGACCTCGACGACGAGGGCGATGAGCTGCAGCGAGTCCAGCTCCATGTCGTTCAGGACATGAGTGTCGAGCTCCACCGGATACGGGACCTCCAACTCGCGCACGGCCTGCCGGATGCCATCGAGGATCCGCTCCTCCTTCATCGCCTCCTCATCGTCCTCTCCCTTTCTCCCTCACTTCGTCCGGCTCGGGAGCGACTCCGGCACCTCGTGGCCACGGTCAGGGTCGCCGGCCCTCCGAGCGATTCGCGGCCAACTCGGCGCGAACCGGGGGACTGCGCCCAGGCGTTTCCGATAATCCGAGTGCTCGGAGAGCGCGGCCTCCTCACACCGGATCCTGAGTCCCAGCAGGGAAAGGTTGAGGACTGTGAAGACGAGCGCCGTGAGCCAGGCCGTATAAACCAGCGGCACGGCTATCCCTTCGAGAATCACGGCGAGGTAGTTGGGGTGGCGGATGAACCGGTACGGCCCGCCGGTCACGACGGGCTCGCCCGGCAGGGCGATCACTCGAACGCTCCACCTTCGGCCGAGGGTGAGGACTGCCCAATAGCGCAGGCCCTGGGCCGCCAGGACGGCGCCCAGCATCGGGAGGCCCAGAGCGGGAATGAACGGCCGGTCGAGCGCCCACACCTCGAGCGCGCACGCCGGAAGGAAGAAGGCATGGAGCAGCACCATCCACCGGAAGTGTCGTCGTCCGAGCTCCGTGCCGCCGCGGCGGAGAGCCCAGGCGACGTTTCGGCGGCTGAGCAGCAGCTCGCCCACCCTTTCGGCGCCGAGCAGCACCAGGAAGACGACGTAGAGGCTTACCACCGGAGCAGCACGAGCTCCGAGCAGAACCCGGGTCCCATCCCGACCATCAATCCCCAGGCGCCCTCGGGCGGCCTGCCGTTGCCCATTACGTCACGCAGCACCATGAGTACCGAAGCGCTCGACAGGTTGCCGAGCTCCGCGAGCGACTCCCAGGTGCGGGCCACCGCCTCTCGCGGCAGCTCGAGCGCTTCCGCGAACGCCTCCAGCACACGGGGACCGCCGGGGTGGGCCACCCAGGACGAGATGTCGTCGAGCGCCAGTCCGCAGTCGCTCAGGAACGCGTCGACGTTCTCCCGCACGTGGGCCCGCACAACGGATGGTACGTCGGCTGACAGCACGACCCGGAACCCGTCGCTTCCGATCTTCCATCCCATGACGTCTTGCGTATCGGGATAGAAGATCGAGCGGGTGGCCACGACCTCGGGGCCGGCCGCTCCGATGCCCGTGGGGTGCTCCGGGCCCACCATCACGACCGCCGCCGCCCCGTCGCCGAACAGACCGCTGGCGATGAGATTCGCGATGGAGATGTCCCCGCGCTGCAGCGTCAGGCTGCAAAGCTCCACCGACAGGAGCACCGCGACCTGGTCCGGAAACGCCCGCAGGTAGTCCGCGGCCCGTGCGACGCCCGCCGCACCACCGACACAGCCCAGCCCGAAGATCGGCGTGCGCTTCAGGTCCGCACGTAGGCCCAATCGATTGACCAGCATCGCATCGATCGAGGGCGTCGCTATCCCCGTCACCGACACGAAGAAGAGGTGATCCACATCACTCGGTGCGAGTCCGGCCCGTTCCAGCCCGTCCGTTATGGCCTCGGCTCCGAGATCGAGACCGCAGCGGATGAATGCTTCGTTCGCGGCGGTGAAGGAGTCGAGACCCCGGTACTCCTCGATCGGGAGCGCCAGATGACGCCCGCGAACGAGCACGTTGCGGTGCAGCTGCGGCAGCCGCCGGGGATTGAACAGCCGGCCCGCCCACTCGTGCTCGAAGGCCGCCAACAGCGCCTCCTGATCGTAGTAGTGGCGCGGCAACGCCCGGCCTACGGCAGCGATACCCAAGCTGCGACTCCGCATCACTCCCGCGACGCTGCGCGGAACAGCGATCGTACGAGGCTCTCGCGAAAGTCGGACTTGGGCGCGAAATACCCGCCCAGGACGGCGACGCGTCTCTGGGGGCCTACGTCCACCTGGTCCAGCAGGATGTCGCCTTCGGCGCCCCGAAACACGGTGTGGAGCGTGTCGCCTCGTATGCCATAGATCATCTGATCACCGGAACGGAT
>JAUWDL010000238.1 GCA_030608825.1 Gemmatimonadales bacterium | reverse complement strand
ACTACGGCCGCCAGCGCAACACGGGAATCGCCCACCAGGGGCTCGTGCTCGCCGCCGGGGCCTTTGGTGGTTCGCCGGCGGCCGGCGCGGCCAACCTGGGGGGTGCCCTGGCGGGCACGGCGTACCTGAACAAGTTCGGCCGTGACGCGGAGCGGGAGTCCGATGCCTTCGCGGTCGAGGTGATGCCGAAGGCCGGCTACGATCCCATCGGGCTGGTGACCTTCTTCAAGACACTCCGGAGCGAGACCGGCTCGGGAGGCGCGAGCTTCCTCTCCAGCCACCCCGCAACGGACGAGCGGATCGAGGAAGCCCGGCTCCTGATCGAGGCGCTCCCGCCGCGCAGCGACCTGCGCGTCGATGATTCCGGTCGCTTCGAGATCATCCAGCATCGCATTCGCCTGCTGACCGGAGAGGCGACTCCCCACGCCGAGTCCCGGTCCCGAAGCCGGCAGGGCGACTAGGAGCGCAGATGAGCCAGCCCCCGTTCCTGCGCACCCTGGGTGAGCTTCGCAAGGAAGGCCGCTCGGCCCGCACGCTACGGGAGGAGATCCGCGCCAACCTGCTGCGAAAGCTGCGCAGCGAAGAGAAGCTGTTCCCAGGCATTCTGGGCTACGACGACTCGGTGATTCCCGCAGTCGAAAACGCCCTGCTCAGTGGTCACGATCTGATCTTCCTCGGAGAACGGGGCCAGGCGAAATCGCGGATGATGCGCGCCTTGATCGACCTCCTGGACGAGTGGAGCCCCGAGGTCGCCGGGAGCGAGATTCACGACGACCCGATGGCGCCGGTTTCCGCATTCGCCCGGCAGCGGGTGGCCGAGCGGGGTGACGACACCGAGATCGCCTGGGTCCACCGGGAGGATCGCTACGTCGAGAAGCTCGCGACTCCCGATGTCTCGATTGCCGATCTGATCGGCGATGTGGATCCGGTGAAGGTGGCCGAGGGGAGGTCCCTCTCCGACGAGCTCACCATCCACTTCGGACTGCTGCCCCGCACCAATCGCGGCATCTTCTGCATCAACGAGCTTCCCGACCTGACCGAGAAGGTCCAGGTCGGGCTCTTCAACGTGATGCAGGAGCGGGATGTTCAGGTGAAGGGCTACCGGGTCCGGTTGCCCCTGGACGTGATGGTGGTCGCCAGCGCCAATCCCGAGGACTACACGAGCCGCGGCAGGATCATCACTCCGCTCAAGGATCGCTACGCGGCCCAGGTTCGCACCCACTATCCCGAGACCCGGGAGCTGGAGCTCGACGTGGTTCGCCAGGAGGCCCGCCTTCCGACGGCGGAGGGAATCCAGGTCGAGGTACCGGACTTCATGGCGGCGCTCGTCGGCGAGATCACCCTCCAGGCCCGCAGCAGTCCCGACGTGAACCAGACCTCGGGGGTCTCGGTTCGCGTCTCCATCTCGAATTACGAGACCTTGATCGCCAACGCGATCCGGCGAGCGATTCGGTGTGGCGAGGAGCAGGCGGTCCCGCGCATCAGTGATCTGGACGCCCTGGTGACCTCGACCGCCGGAAAGCTCGAGCTCGAGTACGCCGGGGAGGATCGCTCCGAGTCCAGTGTCGTCCGCGAGATGATCAAGCGGGCGACCCGCCTCGTCTTCGACGAAGTGATTCCCCTGGAAGGAGTGGCCTCGGTGGTGGAGTCCTTCAACCAGGGCTGGAACGTCGAGGTCTCGGCAGGCATGCCCGCCGGCGATTACCTGGAGGGGCTCGACGAGATCGGGGGGCTCCGCGAAGCGGCCACCCAGCTGGCGGGAGACGCTTCTCCGGAGCACCTGGCATCTGCGATCGAGTTCATTCTCGAGGGGCTCCACCTGGCGAATCGGCTCAACAAGACCACCATCGACTCCGGGGCTCGCTACACACGCTCATGATGCTCCATCGCTACAGCCGCTGGGACGGCCGACAGGAGGAGTTCTCTCTCGACGCCCGGCACGCGCTCGACGCCATGTCCGATCTGCTCATGGAGGGGCTCGACGTCGAGGAGGCCCTGGAGTGGATGCGACGCTACGGCTTCCAGATGGCCGGGATGGACATGCGCGTGATGGGCGTGCAGGAGCTGATCGACGAGCTCCGGGAACGAGCGCGCTCCCTCTACGACCGGTACAACCTGGATTCCTCCACCGACGAGATGCGCAAGCAGCTCGACGAAATTCTCGACCGCGAGAAAGGGGCGCTGCGCGAGACACATGGCTTCGAGTCCTCGCGCATGAACGATTTCATGGACCGCCGCCACGGCCAGGCGCAGTCCCTCTCCGAGCGGATCGAGCGCTTTCGCGGCTACGAGATCCAGGACGCCGAGGCCGGCGAGGCGTTTCAGGAGCTGCTCAAGGAGCTCGACCGGCTTCGAGCGCTGGAGGACTTCCAGCGGCGGCAGGGGAGGCGCTTCCGCGGAGCCGAGTCGGCGGACTATCAGACCGCTCAGCAGATCCGCGAGGAGATCGAGTCGCTGGAGCAGCTGGCGCGGGATCTCGCCCAGGGCAACCTGCAGTCACTGACTCCGGATCAGCTGAAGGATCTGCTCTCCGACGATGCGATCCAGTCGGTAATCCTCCTGCGCGACCTGGAGGGCGAGATGCGCCGGGCCGGCTTCCTCCGCGACGGTGCGGCGGGTCCCGAGCTCACGCCGCGGGCAATCCGGCGGATCGGTGCACAGGCTCTGGCCTCGGTCTACGGGGCTTTGCGCAAGGGCCGCTCGGGTGGTCACGAGACGGTTCATCGCGGTATCGCCGTCCCGCGTCCGGACGAGACCCGTCCCTTCGAGTTCGGAGACAGCTTCGATCTCCACATCGTCCGCACGCTTCTGAACGGAATCTGCCGGGAGGCCGCAGCAGGGGGTGAGCTGGGGACGCCGATCCGTCTGAGCGTCGACGATCTCGAGGTCCACGAGTCCGACTTCAACACCCAGGTTACCACGGTGCTGCTCCTGGACATGAGCTGGTCGATGTCCTGGGCGGGTCGTTTTCCGGCGGCGAAGCGCGTGGCCCTGGCTCTCGATCACCTGATTCGCTCCCGGTATCCCCGCGACGACTTCTTCGTGGTCGGCTTCTCGACCCGTGCCAGGGAGCTCGGGATCAAGGAGCTGCCGCTGGCGACCTGGGATCCCGGGGATCCCTTCACCAATCTCCAGGAGGGGCTTCTGCTGGCGGAGGGCCTGATCCACCGGCATCCGAGCCCGAGCCCCCAGATCCTGGTGGTGACCGATGGGCAGCCCACCGCGTACTTCGACGCCCGGGAGCTGCGGGTCGAGTGGCCGATGGGATTCGGCGGCGTCTCACCCCACGCCGTGGCCGAGACCCTCCGGACCGTTCACCGCGTGACGAGACGCGGCATCACCATCAATACCTTCATGCTCGACGATTCCCCGCAGCTGGTGGGCTTCGTGGAACGTATGACCGAGATCAACAAGGGCCGCGCCTTCTTCACCTCACCGGGCCGGCTCGGCTGCTTTCTGATGGTGGATTACCTCTCGCATCGGCGCGCGTGGCACCGCTGATGGCGCGAATGGCCGGGATCGCGGGCCGGATCGGGGCCAATGCCGTGCGCGTCGTCCAGCGCGGTGTCGGCCACTTCGCGCTGCCGCGGGGAGGGATGTGGGTCCGCATTCGGCTGGCTCCGCCCCTC
>JAUWDL010000226.1 GCA_030608825.1 Gemmatimonadales bacterium | reverse complement strand
GCGCCGCTCCCCCTGGAGCTCCCGCTCGAAACCCCGACTCCGCTCGTCGCTGTCGGGCCGCACCTGAAGAACACCTTCGCCCTGGCTCACGAGCGCCGGGCCTATGTGAGCCAGCATATCGGCGACCTCGAGAATCTCGAGACTCTCGAACACTTTCAGAACGCCCTGGCCCGCTTCCGAGAGCTGTTCAGCATCGAGCCGACCGTGGCGGTGCGCGACCTCCACCCGGGTTACCTCTCGACGCGCGTGGCCGAGGAGCTCGGGCTGGAGACGGTGATCTCCGTGCAGCACCATCACGCCCACATCGCTGCCGTGGCGGCGGAGCACGGCGTGACCGACCGAGTGCTCGGGATCGCCTTCGACGGCGTGGGGCTCGGCCACGACGACCGGGTGTGGGGCGCCGAGTTCCTCCTCGCGGATCTCGAGGATTACCTGCGTATCGGGCAGCTGCGGTACGCGCCTCTTCCGGGCGGGGATCTCGTCGCCCGCCGACCCTGGCGCGCGGCCCTCGGATATCTCTCGCTGGCCCGGGAGGCTCCGGAGACGGCGAACGCTCTCCGCTTCGCCCTCCAGGGCATTCCGGGCAGGCGACTCGCGGTGGCGGAGGCTCAGATACAGCGCCGCCTCAACGCTCCCCTCGCCTCGTCGATGGGACGTCTCTTCGATGCGGCCTCGGCGGTGCTCGGGGTACGGCAGCGAGCCACGTACGAGGGCCAGGCCGCCATGGAGCTCGAGGCGCTGGCCGGCTCCGGACCGGCGGAGCCCTTGCGATTCCCGGCGATCCAGAGCTCGGAAGGCCTCTGGACGCTCGATCCCGTGCCCCTGCTCTCGGCGCTCGGAGATCTGCGCGCCGATGGCGAGGACGCCGAGATCCTGGCGGCCCGCTTCCACGAGAGCGTCGCGGCGACGGCCGCGAGGGTGGCGGGGGAGGCGTGCGAGGCGTTCGACCTGAACACGGTCGCCCTGGGCGGTGGGTGCTTCCAGAACGCACGCCTGCTGGTATCCTTGAGAAGGCGGCTCGAGGCGAGCGGGCTCCGGGTCCTCCTACCGATCGCGCTCAGCCCCAACGACGGCGCGATCAGCTATGGCCAGGCGGCCGTCGCGGCGGCCAGACTGGCGAGCGGGCGCGTGCGGCTCGTTGAAGACAACTGAGATAGGGAGAGACGCCATGTGCCTCGGAGTGCCCGGACGAGTGGTCGATGTCGATGGCCTCACGGCCATCGTGGATTTCTGGGGCATCAGACGCGAGACCCGCCTGGACGTGATCGACGAAGAAGTCTCTCCGGGAGACTACATCCTGAACCACGTGGGCTTCGCGATTCGGAAGATCCCGGCGGAGGAGATCGAGGAGACGCTCTCGTTGTACGAGCTGCTGCTGAAGGAGGCGGATGAGGACATCATGGCTTCGGATGTGCGAGGCGAGATCGAGGCCTCCCCGGGCGTGGGGCTCGGAGGAGCCGTAGGTCGAGCCGTACGCGACGTCGACGGCGAGCCGGGAGCCGGGAATGGCTGAGGGGGTCCGGACCACCGACGCCGGCCTGCGAGCGGGAGCCGCCGAGCTCAAGTTCCGCGACCCCGCCAAGGCCAGGGAGCTCGCCGGGGCGCTGGAGAGCGTCTGCGAGGCAGTCGGCCGGAAGGTCTCGGTCATGCATGTCTGCGGAAGCCACGAGCAGTCGATCGCGAAGTACGGCCTGCGCACGATCCTGCCGCGGCGGCTGGACGTGATCATGGGTCCCGGCTGCCCGGTGTGCGTGACCGATGTGCCCGAGGTCGACGAGGCCGTGGTCCTGGCCGCGGACGGCGTACGGGTCGCCACGTACGGCGACATGGTCCGCGTACCAGGAACCATGAAGTCTCTGGCCGATGCCCAGGCGGAGGGCGCCCGCGTCGACGTGGTCTACAGCGCCGCGCAGGCGGTCGAGATCGCCCGGGACACCGCTGAGGAGGTTGTCTTCTTCGCGAGCGGTTTCGAGACGACCGCCGTGGCGACGGCCGCCGTGATCGTCGCGGATCCACCTCCCAACTTCTCGGTGCTCTCCGCCCACAAGTACATCCCCCCGGTGATGGAGATCGTGGCCGAGATGCCGGCCACGCGGGTCGAGGGCTTCCTGGCGGCGGGGCACGCCGCCACGATCACCGGCTCGGCGCTCTTCGAGCCGTTCGTGGAACGCCACGGCATCCCGGTGGTCGTAGCCGGCTTCGAGCCGCTGGACGTGCTGGCCGGGCTCCTCAAGCTCGTGGAGCTCGTCCGGGACGAGGAACCGCAGGTGGTGAACATGTACCCTCGCTGCGTGACGCCGGAGGGGAACCGCAACGCCCAGGAGCTGCTCTGGCGTGTCTTTCGGACAATGGGCGGCCGTTGGCGCGGCATCGCGCACGTCCCGAACGGCAACCTGCGTCTGCGCGACGAGTTCGCCCACGTGGATACGAGGAAGCGATTCCAGATCGAGGTCGAGCGCCTGTGGGGCCATGCCCCATCCTCACTCACCCAGGTATGCATCTGCGGGGACATCATGGCGGGCATCGCCTCTCCCAACGACTGCGACATCTTCGGGGTGGAGTGCACTCCCGACGCGCCGGTCGGCGCCTGCATGGTCAGCAACGAGGGAACCTGCAAGATCTGGCACCAGTACGGCGGCCACCCGGACCTGTGAGCACGGGGCCGGGGCGCGGACGGACGGCGCCGCACGAGTTGGTCACCCTCAAGCACGGGGCTGGAGGCCGCGCCATGCGCCTTCTGATCGAGGAGACGCTCGCGGCCGGCTTTCTGGAAGATGGCGCCCCGACCCCGGACTCGATCGGGCTGGCGGCCATGGACGACGGCGCGGCGATTCGCCTCGGAGATCAGTGGCTGGTCGTGACGACGGACTCGCACGTCATCCACCCGATCTTCTTTCCCGGCGGAGATATCGGCCGGCTGGCGGTCGCCGGCACCGTGAACGACCTGGCGGTGATGGGCGCGACCGAACCGCTGGCCCTCACGAGCGCGATCATCGTGGAAGAGGGCTTCCGGAAGGCCGATTTGGCTCGCCTGCAGGCATCGATGGTGGAGACGTGCCGAGAGGCGGGCGTGACCGTCGTGACGGGCGACACGAAGGTGATGGGCCGGGGCGAGATCGACGGGGTCGTGATCAATACCACGGGGCTGGGGCTGACGCGGGCGGTCGTTCCCGACGCCGGCCTCAAGCCGGGCGACCGGCTCCTCGTGACCGGATCGATCGGGGACCACGGCATCGCCCTGATGGCGAAGCGGCACGAGCTCGATTTCGAGGGGGAGCTGATCTCGGATGTGGCGCCGATCAACGGCCTCCTGGCAGCCGCGCTGGCGGCCGCGGACGGGGCGGTCACGGCGATGAAGGACCCGACCCGCGGTGGCCTCGCCAGTGCGCTCCACGAGATGGCCGAGAAGAGCGGCGTCGGCATCACTCTTCACGAGCCCTCGATGCCGGTGACGCCGACGGTCCGCTCCGCCGCCGAGATGCTGGGCCTCGACCCCCTCCACATCGCGAACGAGGGAAAGGCGATCCTCGGCGTGAGGCCGGAACGGGCCGAGGAGACGCTGGCCGCGATGCGCGACCATCCGCTCGGGCGGGAAGCGGCGATCGTCGGGGAGTGCGTAGATGAAAACCCGGGCCGGGTCGTGCTGGACACCGGGCTCGGCCGCCGCCTCGTGTCGGAGCCCGAGGGCGAGCCGCTGCCTCGCATATGCTGACGCCCCATCCGCTGCGCGTCGCGGTGCTCTGCTCGCGTGGGGCGCCCGGGCTATCCGACTTCCTGGAAG
>JAUWDL010000230.1 GCA_030608825.1 Gemmatimonadales bacterium | reverse complement strand
CTGTTTCTCGCCGCCGTACAGGTAGTACCGCTTGCCGTTCCGGTCGAAGACGATGTTGAACGGAGTGTTGATGATCCGCATCAGGCCATCGGAGCCCTCGATGTCCTGCATCCTGGGCTCGCCCTCGATCGTCACGAGGATTGCGGGCTCGTAGCTGATGATGATCTTCGGCGGATCGTTCTTCAGGTCCTCGGCCGCCAGCCGCCGCGTCTCGGCGTTATCCAGGCTGGCGAGGAGCCGGTCCATCGAGATCTCGAGGTCCCACTTTGGGATCTCCTGCTCGAGGATCCGCGACAGGCTCTCCTTCTGCTCCTCCGTGGCGTTCGGGAAGCCGATCCGGAGGATCTTCGTGTCCCGGACCTCGGCCGTGCGGTTGTCGCGGTCGGTCGCGAGCCGGGCGCTGAGCCACACCGTGCCGAACGCTGCCTCCTCGCTCCCGGCCGGCGTCACGGCCACGGCGGCTCGGCCCGTGACCCGGTCGCCGGCCATGGAGTCGGGCTGCGGCTGGTAGACGACGATCTCGCCCTCGGGCACGGTGATCTCCCGCGGCCAGCCTCCCTCATCCTCCTGCGTGAGGGCGAAGACGACGCCGGCGGCCGCTCCGGTGATGACGAGCGCTGCAGCGGCGGTGCCGATGCGGCGGGCTCTGGATCTGCGTAGGGCTCCTGCTGGAAGTCTCATTCTGATTCCTGGAGGTGAGATGTTCTTCTGGGTTTGCCAGGTCTTCGGAGAGCATCGGGTTCTGCGTCTCACCGCCAAGGTACGTGCCGTGGAGATGGGCAGAAACCGCAGCCGCGGCCCGCGCTTGTCGAAGAGCGATCTTCCCACGAGAGTACACGGGTTATGTGGGCACGGCTTATGTGCAAACAGCGAGGTAGCCCGTGAATCTCACTCTCGCCTTGGATGACGAACTCTTGAGAGACGCCCGCGAAGCTGCACGGACGATGGGAAAGAGTTTGAACCAAGTCGTGCGCGAGTACCTCGAGCATCTGACGGGACGCGATCAGCCCCAGGAGGATATCGACGAGCTACGACGTCTCTCGGCAGAGGGGCAGGGCCGCTCGCGGGGCTGGCGCTTCGATCGAGAAAAGATGCATGAGCGTACGTAGCTTCTTCGACACCAACGTCCTGATCTACACGGACGACCATGACGCCCCCGAGAAGCAGGCGCGCGCGTTGGAGCTCTTGGAGCGGGCCCGCCTCGATGGATCGGGTGCCGTGTCGACGCAGGTACTGCAGGAGTACTTCGTCGTCGCGACGCGCAAGCTCGGTGTCCCGGCCGGGGTCACTCGCCGGAAGGCAGAGCTCCGTTCGAGGGCATCGGCGCAGCGTGACTGTCATTGACATAAATATGTCACCTGTGTAAACATTCATGTATGAGAACGACCGTTCGGTTGAGAGATGACCTGCTGAAACGCGCCAAGCGGCGCGCAGCCGAAGAGGGGCGCACGCTGACTTCGATCATCGAGGAAGGCGTGGCGCTGGTACTGGCCGGGCCCGGGCCGCGGCGCCGAGAGCGCGTCGAGGTCCCGGTCGCATCGGCCACTGGCGGCGTCCTCCCCGGCGTCGACCTGAACCGCTCGAGCGACCTCGAGGCGGTCATGGACGAGCGGTGATCCTGCCCGACGTCAACGTACTGGTCCACGCCTTCCGCCCCGATAGCTCCGATCATCCTCTATGCCATGCTTGGCTCGATGGCGTCGTGAACGGGGATTCACGCTTCGCGATGTCGCCGCAGGTGCTGAGCGGCCTGGTTCGAGTCACGACCCACCCGAAGGTCTTCCGGCAACCGAGCCCGCTCGATGAAGCGCTCCGGTTCTGCGATGCGTTGCTGAGTCAGCCCCACTGCGTATCCATCCAACCGGGCCAGGGGCACTGGGATCTGTTCGCCCGGCTCTGCCGGGAGGCCGATGTCCGGGGCAACCTGGTGGCCGATGCGTGGTTCGCGGCACTGGCCATCGAGGCCGGTTGCGAGTGGATCACCATGGATCAAGACTACGCCCGCTTTCCCGGTCTGCGCTGGCGAATCCCGGAGTAGGGTGGTCATGAAGACGGCCCGGCCTCGGCCCAGCAAACAGGAACCCGGCGGCCTGCTCCGGCCTACTAGGCGCATCCGAAGAAGCCCCGCGCGCCCCAATGGCCTGAAGCCGTCGAGCGGGCTGCCCGTCTCTCGAATCAAGAGCCCATGAAGCTGCGCAACGTCGCCATCATCGCCCACGTCGATCATGGAAAGACCACGCTGGTCGACCAGATGCTCCGTCAGGCCGGGGTCTTCCGGGCGAACGAGATCGTGCAGGAGCGCGTCATGGACTCGAATCCGCTCGAGCGCGAGCGGGGCATCACCATCCTCTCCAAGAACACCGCAGTCCATTGGGGCGATGCCAAGATCAACATCGTGGACACCCCTGGGCACCGGGACTTCGGCGGCGAAGTGGAGCGGATCCTCAGGATGGTGGACGGCGTGCTCATCCTGGTGGATGCCGCGGAGGGTCCGATGCCCCAGACCCGGTTCGTGACGCGGAAGGCGCTGGAGCTTGGCCTCGTTCCGGTCGTCGTGATCAACAAGGTGGACCGGCCGGACGCCCGCCCCCTGGAGGCGCACGACGAGGTCCTCGACTTGTTTATCGAGCTCGAGGCGACGGACGATCAGCTCGACGCAGCGTTCCTGTACGCCAGCGGCCGGGACGGCTGGGCGAGCGTGGAGCCTGAAGCGCGGAGCGGCAATCTGGACCCCCTGTTCGAGACGATCCTCACCTCCGTGCCGGCTCCCGCGGCCGATCCCGACGGCCCGTTCCAGATGCTGGCCTCCACGCTCGACTACTCGAACTACGTGGGGCGCATCGCAATCGGCCGGATCGAGCGCGGTCGGGTGAGGGAAGGGCAGCGGGTGGCCCTGCTCCCCCTTGGCGAACCCGGTTTGGTGCAAGACGGTGCGGGCGGTGAGGGGGTCGAAGGCCGCGTGACGAAGCTGTACAGCTTCGACGGTCTTTCCAGGGTCGAGATCGAAGAGGCGAGCGCCGGCGACATCGTCGCCCTGGCGGGGCTGGAGGGAGTGGAGATCGGGCAGACCCTGACGGATCCCGGCCGCCGGGAGCGGCTGCGCGGCATCGCCGTCGAGGAGCCCACCCTGTCGGTGGACTTCAGGGTCAATGACGGCCCGTTCGCCGGGGTGGCCGGCAAATACGTGACGACCCGCCAGCTGCGGGAGCGCCTGTATCGGGAGATTCGGAGCAACGTCTCGCTCGGCGTGGAGGACACGGAACAGCCCGACACCTTTGCCGTGTCCGGGCGGGGCGAGCTTCACCTCACGATCCTCATGGAAACGATGCGGCGCGAGGGCTACGAGTTCACCGTCTCGCGGCCCCGCGTGATCCTCAAGGAGGGACCCGAGGGAGAGATCCTCGAGCCGTACGAGAAGGCAATCATCGAGGTCCCGCAGGAGATGGTCGGCGTCGTAATGGAGAAGATGGGAAGCCGCCGGGCCGAGGTTTTGGACATGCGGCCGACCGACGCGGGCCCGGTGCGTCTGGAGTTCCGGATTCCGGCTCGCGGCCTGTTCGGGTATCGATCGGAGTTCCTGACCGATACCCGGGGGGAGGGTCAGCTGCACCACGGATTTCTGGAGTACGGCCCCCGGGCGGGCTCGCTGCAGAACCGGTCGCGAGGCGCCCTGGTGGCCGATCGCGAGGGCGTGTCCGTGGCGTTCGCGATCTTCAACCTCCAGGCGCGCGGCGTGATG
>JAUWDL010000060.1 GCA_030608825.1 Gemmatimonadales bacterium | reverse complement strand
ACATCTGGCGAGGGCCGCCGTAGCCGCCTCCTCCGCCACCGCCACCGCCGCCGCCTCCTCCCCCACCTCCACCGCCACCCTCTCCGGGGTTCCACATCGAGCTCCGTTTCGTGGGCGGAACGCCGAGCTACGCCCCGGCCTTCTCGGCCGCGGCGGCGCGGTGGGAGGAGATCATCACGGGCGACGTCCCGAACGTCGCCGTCGACTACGACGGGGGCAGCTGCCACGAGGCGGTCGACGAAACGATCGATGATCTCGTCATCTTCGTGAAGGTGGAGCCGATCGACGGGGCCGGCGGAGCGTTGGGCCGGGCCGGGCCCTGCCTCATCCGTGCCGGCTCCAGGCTCCCGATCACGGGCCAGCTGACGCTGGACGAAGACGACCTGAACGAGGCCGAAAGCTTCGGGATTCTCGAGGCGCTCGTCCTCCACGAGATGGGACACGTCCTCGGTTTCGGCACGGTCTGGTTGGGCCTCGGGCTCATCACGGATGCGGGGTCTCCGGACCCGTACTTCACGGGCAGCGAGGCCGTCAGCGCCTTCGACGGCATCGGAGGCGGAGCCTATGCGGGAGTCCCCATTCCCGTGGAGAACACGGGCGGCACCGGCACGCGGGACGGCCATTGGCGCGAATCCGTGTTCGACTCGGAGCTCATGACGGGTTGGCTCAACGTCGGCTCCTCGAACCCGCTCTCATCTGTCTCGGCGGCGTCCCTCGCAGATGCGGGCTATGCCGTGGACACGTCGGCCGCCGACGGCTTCTCGCTCAGCCTCGCTCTGCGCATCGGTCCCAAACGCTCCATCTGGGTGGGCGGCGATCTCTCGCGAGAGCCCGTCTTCTCGGTGGACTCGTCGGGGAGGATCCTCGAGCTGGAGCGCTGACCGCCGGCCCGGCCGAACCGGGCCATACTTCCCTCCACTGCCCTCGGCGCCCAACTTTCCGGCGGATTCATCCCTTAACGGAGACGCCGATGACGGAGCTCCGCGGCCACGCCGAGCCGCAGGACCCCGAGGAGAGGACCGCCGAGCCCCCTCTCGTCAGGTCGATCATCGTCCATCTCTCGGGCGCGCTCAGAGGGACGACGCAGGTCTCGAGTGGCCCGCGAATCCGAATCGGCACCGGGATCCAGTCCGAGATCCACTTCCCCGCCGACCGCGAGCCGGCGGTCGCGGGGCACCACGCCGAGCTTCGCCTGGAAGACTCGTCGTACGAGATCGTCTCGGCGCCTGGCGAGACCGTTCGAGTGAACGGAGAGCGGGTGGCGCAAGCCCCGCTCGCCACGGGCGACCTCGTCGAGATCGGTGAGAACGGCCCCTTCCTTCGCTTCCGTCTCCACCGAGGCCCCGACCGACCCTACAAGACGATCCCGGAAGCGCTCGGCGATTGCGTGGACTGCGCACGGCGGAGCGGGGCCGGCTGGTTGGGCCGCCTGGCCATTCTCCTCTCAGGCGTGCCGCGCGAGATCCTCACGCAAACGCGGCCGGCTTCGCGGGCCGTCGCCGCCGTCGTGCTGATCGCGCTGATCTCCTCCATCTTCGCACTGGCCCTCCAGGGCTGGGCCCTGCGCCGCCGAGTCGAGGCGGACGCCTCGATGCTCCGGGAAATCAGCGCCCTCCTGGAGCAGAGCGAGCAGAACTCCCTCACCGAGGGCGAGCTCGAGCGAATCCGCCTAGACCTCCAGGCTCAAATCGCCGAACGGCTCGAGGCGCTGGAGGAGCGGAGCCTGGATGCCCGGAGGATCATCGCCGATGCGAGCCGTTCCATCGTCCTCCTGCAGGGCGCGTACGGCTTTGCCGAGGCCGAGAGCGGACGGCTGCTGAGGGTCGCCCTCTCGCCGGACGGAGCTTCCGTGCGTGCGCCCGGCGGTCTGCTCCTGGGCGTAGATGGCCAGGGGCCCGAGTATCAGCGCCAGTTCACCGGAACCGCCTTCGTGGCCTCCGAGGAAGGCCTGCTCCTCACCAACCGGCACCTCGCCATCCCCTGGAATTTCGATCAAACGGCCCGAGCCCTCCTGCGGGAGGGCTGGATCCCCCGAATGAGTCGCTTCATCGGCTACCTCCCGGGAATCTCTGAACCGTTCGAGCTACATCCGGTGCTGAGCGCGGACGATGTGGACCTGGCCGTGCTGTGCTGCAGTCCTCTCGTGGAAGGCGTCGAACCCCTGGAGTTGAGCGATTCCCTCGCGGCGCCCGGTGAGGAGGTGGTCGTTCTCAGCTATCCCAGGGGCATCCAGGCACTCCTGGCCCGAACCGATCCGGCATTCGTGGATTCGATCATGAGCGATTCCGATCGCGACTTCTGGTCGGTCGCCCGCCGTCTGTCGGAGGCGGGGCACATCGCGCCGTTGGCCACCAAGGGAATCGTCGGCCAGTCCAGCTCTACGGCGGTGGTCTACGATGCGGAGACCACTCGCGGAAGCAGCGGAGGTCCCGTGCTCGATGGAGACGGCCTCGTGCAGGCGCTCAACGTGGCCGTGATGCGCGAGTTCGGCGGCTCCAACCTGGGCGTGCCCGCCTCGGAGGCACGGGTGCTCCTGAATCGCGCGAAGAAGTTGTACGCCGATTCCCTGGCAGCCGTGGACTCGCTCGCGTCCGAGGAGTCCATCACCGTCGTCGACTCGCTCGCCGCCGCACCCGCAGACTCGCTCCCCGTCGAGGATCCCGGCCAGGGCTCCGGGCCCTAGCTGCTTGCCGAGGTCTCCGGCGCTTCCAGAATCGGGGTCCCGCCCGACCCGGTCTCGGCAGCGTACAGCTCGCTGAGCCGCCGGGTGAGAGGGCCCACCTCGCCAGTGCCGATCGCCCGACCGTCCAGCTCGATCACGGCAGCCAGCTCTCCCATCGTGCCGGTGCAGAACATCTCGTCCGCGCTGTAGGCATCCGTCGTGGAGAGATCCCGAACCTCAACGGGGATCCCGTTCCTCTCGCACAACTCCAGCACCGTGGCTCGCGTGATTCCCTCGGGGCACGCCCGGGTCGTCCCCGTGGCCACCCGCCCGGCCTGGATGACGAAGACGTGGGTGGCGTTCGTCTCCGCGATGAAGCCCTGCATGTCGAGCATCAGCGCGTCGTCCGCTCCGGCCAGGTTGGCCTCGATCTTAGCCAGAATGGAGGGGATCAGGTTGGCGTGATGGATCTTGGGATCCAGAACATCGGGCGGCGGGCGACGGATCGAGCTCGTGACGAGGCGGATCCCATCCCGCTCGTAGATCGGCGGCTTGTGCTCGGCCAGGACAATGAGCGACGGACCGGAGCGGTTGAGCCGCGGGTCCATACCCGACGTGATCTTCTCGCCACGCGACAGCGTCAGCCTGATGTGGACCCCGTCCCTCATACCGTTCGCCTCGAGGGTGCGTCGGATCTCGCTCATGATCTCTTCGTGGGTCGGCACCTCCCCGAAGGCGAGGGCTGCGGCGGACGCGCGGAGCCGGTCCAGGTGTTCCTTCAGCTTGAAGATCCGGCCCTCGTATAGCCTCAGGCCCTCCCACACGGCGTCCCCTCCCTGCACCACGCTGTCGAAGGGGCTGATCCCCGCTTCGTTCCGGTGCAGCAGGCGGCCGTTCACGTTCACGATCAGATCGCGGTTTCTCTCATCGTAGTGCTGAAGCATCTCGCTCAGGCGGTTAGGCGTTCTGCGTACAGCCGGTCGTAGATCGGCCGGCACTCGTCGAGGAGCCCCTGCAGCCCGGCGGGCACCCGATCGGGCTTCGGACGGTACGGCCGGAAGGCCGTCGAAGCCTCTGCGGAGGCATACCAGTGCTTCGCCCACACGCCGTCCGTCGGGCGCGGCCCCGGCTCCCACGAAAGCATGCACTCCATGAACGGCACATCCAGGGCACCGCAAAGGGCGACCAGAAGTCCGGCCGGGTCTTCGAGCACGTCCCGCGCATCGATGACGGGCGGCGACGATCCCGTCTCGACGGCAGCCCGCTCGAACAGCTTCCACTGCTGCGGAAGTCCGGTGTCGTCGAGGCAGGGATCGGGCGTGACCCGGATCAGCGAGGTGAGCATCTCCCTCGGCTCGCGGATGAGAAAGCCGTGCCGAACGTCGCTCAGCCAATCGCGCTCCACGCCGGGAAGGAGGTGATGGGCCATCTGCTTCTGATAGAAGATCCGCTTGCCCTCGGGGACCCTCCCCGTCAGCCACGTGACCACCCTGTCCGGGTCCGTGTCGTGCTCACGCAGGATCTCCGCCCGGCCCGGATGGTCCCGGCCGGTGGCCAGCAGATAGAAGGCGTACAGCGGCTCGTCGCAGACATACGTATCGGGCCGGCTCCCCCACGATCGCATGAGGGCGGTGGAGATGTTGCGCGGCCCGGACCACATGGCGATCCGCACGGCGTCCGATCCCTCGGGCTCGATATCGGTGTTCACGCTCATAGTGGCGATCGAGTGTAACCTCGCGTCCGTGTCGTGTCTCCCAAGATGGTGGGTGAAACTCCCGGGGAAAGAGCACCATGCCGACCGTTTCGCGAAGACGCTTTCTGAAGATCACGACCGCTGTCGGGGCCGGCGCGGCCGCATCCGGAGCTGCCGGCCTCACGCTTCCCGACCTGCTCGCCTCGCTTCCGGAGGACGGCGAGGTGCGCACCACTCCCACGTTCTGCGACCTCTGCTTCTGGAAGTGCGGCGCGATCGCCTACACGCGCGGCGGGCGGCTGTGGAAGATCGAGGGCAATCCCGACGACCCCCTCAGCCGGGGCCGTCTGTGTCCACGCGGAACGGGCGGCATCGGCGCCCATTACGACCCGGACCGAATCCGGGCGCCCCTCGTGCGACGAGCCAACCGGGGGGACGAGGAGTGGACGGAGGTCACGTGGGACGAGGCGCTGAACGTCGTCGCCGAGCGGCTGGAACGGATCAAGGCGGAGCACGGGCCCGAGGCGGTGGCGATGTTCAGCCACGGGATCGGGGGCACCTTCCTCAAGCACACGCTGCGCGCCTTCGGGACGCCGAACATCGCCGCACCCTCCTACGCACAATGCCGCGGCCCGCGGGAGGTTGGATTCAACCTGACGTTCGGCGAGGATGTGGGCTCGCCTGAGCGCACCGACATACGTAACGCCCGCTGCCTCGTCCTGATCGGCTCGCACCTGGGCGAAAACATGCACAACACGCAGGTGCAGGAGTTCGCCGAGGCTATCGAGAAGAGGGCCACGATCATCGTTGTGGACCCGCGGTACTCGGTAGCGGCGAGCAAGGCCCAACACTACCTGCCGATCAAGCCGGGCACGGACACCGCCCTCCTGCTCGCCTGGATGAACGTGCTCGTGACGGAAGGGATGTACGACAAGGAGTACGTGGAGGCGTACGGGTTCGGCTTCGAGGCTTTCGAGGCGATCATCGGTCGTTACACCCCCGAATGGGCGTACACGCAGACGACGATCCCGCCCGAGACGATCCGCGAGACGGCCAGGGAGATGGCCCGGCACCGGCCGGCCACGCTCGTGCATCCGGGGAGGCACGTGACCTGGTACGGCGACGATGCCCAGCGGAGCCGGGCGATCGCGCTCCTCAACGCCCTGCTCGGCAGCTGGGGACGACGTGGCGGCTTCTACACCCCGGCCAGCATGGACGTGGCCGCCTACCCGTACCCGCCCTATCCGACGCCGGAGCGCCCCAAGCTCGACAATCCCGACGGCCGGTACCCGTTCGCGGACGGCACCCTGAGCAACGGTATTCGCGACGCGACCATCACCGGCGAGCCGTATCCGATCAAGGGCTGGTTCGTCTACGCCACGAATCTGCTGCAGGCCCTTCCGAGTCAGGAGGAGACGCTCCGAGCCATCCAGAACCTGGATTTCATGGTGGTCGTCGACGTGATCCCGAGCGAGATCGCCGGCTGGGCGGACGTGGTGCTGCCCGAGTCGGTCTACTTGGAGCGGCACGACGAGGTCAACGTCGAGTGGTTCCGCGAGCCGTTCATCGCGCTGCGGCAGCCCGTCGTGGAACCGCCGGCCGATCAGAAGCCGAACTGGTGGATCGCGCGCCGACTGGCGGAGAAGCTGGGGCTCGGTGAGTACTATCCCTGGCGTCATGTCGAGGAGTACCTGCGGCAGCGGATCCAGACGGCAGGCTACGATTTCAACGAGCTCGAGGAAAAGGGGATCATCCGAGGCCCGCAACAGCCGATCTTCTTCGACGAGGGAGTCCCGGCCGAATTCTACACACCATCCGGCAAGATCGAGTTCTACTCCCCGCAACTCGAGGGTGCCGGCTTCGACCCGGTTCCGACCTTCACGCCGCCCGAGGAGCCTCCGCCGGGCTACTTCCGCCTGTTGTACGGTCGCGCCCCCGTGCATTCGTTCAGCCGCACGCAGACGAACCCGCTGCTGAGCGAGATGATGGACGACAACGAGGTATGGATCAACGAGGACGTGGCCCGACGCCACGACCTGAGAAGCGGGGACTACGTGCGGCTCAAGAACCAGGACGACGTCGTCAGCGACCGGATTCGGGTGAAGGCCACGCAGCGGATTCGCGGGGACTGCGTCTACATGGTGCACGGGTTCGGGCAGCAGGCTCGCGGCCTTCGCCGTGCCTACGGGAAGGGAGCCAGCGACGCACAGCTCATCACCCGATACGTGAACGATCCGCTGATGGGCGGAACGGGCATGAGCGTCAACTTCGTCACGCTCGAGCGGGAGGCTTAGGCCGTGGCGCGCCTGGGCATGGTCATCGACACCACGAGGTGCGTCGGCTGCATGGACTGCGTGGTGGCCTGCAAGACCGAGAACGATGTGCCGGAAGGCTTCAATCGTGACTGGATCGTCACGGAAGTGAGCGGCCAGTTCCCGACCCTCCACATGGAGATCCGCAGCGAGCGGTGCAACCACTGCGACACCCCGCCGTGCGTCTACTGCTGTCCGACGGGTGCGAGCCACATAGAGGATCTCGGGAAGACGGTGCAGGTCGACCGACACCTGTGCATCGGCTGCAAGGCGTGCCTGGCGGCCTGCCCGTACGACGCGCGCTTCATTCACCCCGACGGCTACGCCGACAAGTGCACCTTTTGTGCGCATCGGGTCGAAGAAGGGTTGGATCCGGCCTGTGTGGCGGTCTGCCCCACCCGCTGTATGTACTTCGGCAATCTCGACGACCCGGCC
>JAUWDL010000025.1 GCA_030608825.1 Gemmatimonadales bacterium | reverse complement strand
GGCCGCTCGTCGGCCGGCCACTCGCGGATCGTAGGGCTCACGGCTTGGAGGTCTCGAAGCTCATCCCTCCAGCATCGCCGCCTACGTCAAGACCCGATCAAGCTGGCGGTTCGAGCCCCTGGCATCGAAACGTCAGAACATTGTGGGCAGCAGAGAGCGGCTGTCTCGGAGGACCACCTCTACCTGACAGGAGGCCAAGCGGACGTGACGTCGGCCGCCGAAGCGCCGGGGAGGATTCCCGCAGCGAGCCTCGAGGCGCTCCGAGGAGACCCCGCAGCGAAGCGAGGAGGCTCCGAGGATAGGCGCCTGAAGCGAGACCGGAGGGGAGTCCTCCCCGGCGCCCGAAGGCGGCCGCTACGCCACCCTTCCGTGGCACTTCTTGTACGCTCCCCTGCCCACCGCGAGAACGTACCGAGCGGTACCAACCCGCACCAGTCGGGCATTTCCGGGTGAGTTCACAGAACAGCGTTTCCCCCTCAGTACCGCTCAGTGTGTCGGGGTTACGGCACAATCGCGGCACAGTCGTACGTTCGACGTGACTGGCTGTCCCGGAACGCAGGGGCTGGCACCGGGTGATGCGCTGGCGCTTCGACATCAAGGCCGCCGCTCCGGCCGTTTCGTTCTTGCCGACCCCCCGTCCGTTCAGGCCGTGGAATCAGTCCTCGATACCGGGGGACACTCCGCCGAGCCGCTTTGCCTTGCGTTCCGCCTTCAACCGCCTGCGGGATTCCCTTTTGCTTTCGCCCGGAAGGCGCTCCTTAATCGCGACCGCACCCAGTATCACGAGGCCGTTGATTCGGATGGTCGGGGCGTCGGGATCGGGCGGGCGGCCAGGCCCCTTCCCAAATCCGCCCAGGATCGCGATCCCGTTCGACTCGACGCGGACGCCGGGCGGAACGATGATGTCCGCCCCGCCCAAGATCGAGCACAGCATCACGTTGATCTCGGGGGTCGCGAAGGTGGCATCTCGGAAATCGAGCTGCGCTCCGCCCAGGATCGTGAGGACGGGGAGGCGACGGGGCGGCGTCCAGTTCCCCTTCCGCTTCGCACCTCCCAGGATCGAGAGCATGAAGCCCCAATCCCGCGTGGGGCGCGTCGTGTCGACCCTCGCAGCCGGGAGCGACGCGGGGACGGGCCGGAGCTCGGGAAGATCCTGCTCGAGCGCCACGAGCTCGGCACCGGTCTGCGCCGCGTACGCGAGATCCAGACGACGCTCGAACTCCGCCGTCTTGAGGTGATCGGCCGCGAAGTGGGCACAGAGGCGGTCGACTGTGCCTTGTCTCGCCTCGGGCGATATGGGGCCGGTCGGAAGGTCTGTCATCGTGCGTTGATTCTCGGTGTGAGGGACCCAGCAAGCAAGCTGGGGAAGGCGCGCTTGAGCTCGCGCTGCTCAGGCCGCCGGTGTCCGGGTCTTCCCTACCCCGTGTGAGGTGCTCTGACGTGAGTCCACGCGGGGACCCAACGGACCAGGCGCATGGCATTACATATCCCACGTGCACCTGCAACATACTGTCACACAACGACTTGCTCTCCCGGCGTGCCGTGATTGTGCCGCTCGTGGACGGTCTCCAGCCCTGCCAGCGCCCCGGCACACGAACGAGCGCGGCGGAGCGTGGTGAGCGTATGAGCGCCACCCGCTGCAACGGAACGAGCGCGGGTGGGAGTGCGTGTAGCTCTCCTTCGTCCTTCGTGGGCGACGATGACGGCATACCCTGTTTGCAGGCGTAGATCCATGGAATCAAGTCTGCGGGATCTGAAGGAATGCTATGGCCCTACTCGTAACGCTGGTTGGTGTCCTGGTCGTTGCCGCGGAGAGAGCGCATGTCGCTGTTCCAGATGACCCTGGCGCGCTTCCAGCCGTCGTGCGCACGTCGCCAGATCACAATGAAGTTGCCGCTGTCCGCCACCGGCTCGCCACCGGCTTTCGGGCTCAGCGTCCAGGCAAACACGCCTCGGGAAAACGCCCAGCCATCGGCCACCACGACTTCCTCAACGGGAGACGTGAACTCGTCCACCGTGAACTGATCGTAAAGTCCTTGCAGCCACACTAGAACTGCGTCCTTGCCTACGAGTGCGGGCTGGTTCGGCGCGAGCACAACCACGTCCTCTGGGTAGAGGGCGGCCATGGGGTCGATCTCACCGGCCTTGAAAGCGGCGACAACCGTTTCCTCCAAAGCCTTGAGCGCCCCCACATCGGCTTCTGTTGCGGCGGCCTCGTCAGCGGCAGGCCGTTGATCCGCAGTCGGGGCGCAAGCGGTAGCCGCGATAAGTAAGCCGCAGATAGAGAGAGCGGCGGCGGGCACCTTCATCGGACACCTCCGAGCACGGGGAGAACGCTGCTACTTTGTCGTTTCCAGCGTACGCAAGGCCGCAGACGGTGTCTACAGTTCGCCCACGCATGGGTCTTCCGGTCCGATCTGGCGGCTCCACGAGGACGAGATCAGGAGCATGGGAGTGGATGATCTTTCAGCGTGATCTTGCTGGCAGCAGCGGACGGGTCTGCCGCAACCTCTCCAACCCTGCGGATCAGCAGTTTCACCGCGCCGTCAAGCCACGCCTCCTCGGCGGGGCTGAGGGACTCTTTGTCGGGGCTGCGCTTCCGCCCCGGGACCGTAAGCTGGCTGATCTTGCTGAGGAGGTTGTCACTGATCCCCAGCGTCCTTGAGGGCCGCCCTTCGGCCGCCAGGAACGTCCGTCACGACGGTAAAGCAGAAGTAGGCCATCGACGCCACCGGCTCCCGCCCGTCCAAGCATCCCTCATAACGACGCCATAGGGTATCCACGTCGCGCGAGACTACGAAGTTCGTTGGAGGGAGCGGATAGGCAGTGCTCGTGACGTGACTCGTCAACGGCACAATCACGGCACAATCGGGGCAGGTGAGGAAAGCGAATGTCTGACGACGTAAGGGCTTACGCCACCCTTCCGTGGCACTTCTTGTACTTCTTGCCGGAACCGCACGGACAGGGGTCGTTCCGCCCGGGCTCGTCCTCGACCGCCAGTGGCTGTGCAGGTCGCCTGACCTCCGGCTGCGGCGCCATCACCTCCGGGCCCGCGGCGGCGACGGTCGCCACCCCCGTGGCCGCGAACTCGGGCTGCCTGGCCGCGGGCGCAGGGGCGGCCTCGCGGGGGGCCTGCGCCGCGCGCACGCCCGTGCCTATGGTGTCCGAGGGGACGCTCGTGCCCGTGATCTCCGGCGGTCGAAGGCGCATCGACGGCTCCACGTGCGCCCGGAAGAGCAGGTTCGCCACGCTCCGGCGCATGTCGTCCAGAAGGTCCACGAACATCGCGTACGCTTCCTTCTTGTACTCGATCAGCGGATCGCGCTGGCCGTACGCCCTGTAGCGGATGGAGTCGCGGAGGTGATCCAGATCGTAGAGGTGGTCCTTCCACTTCTCGTCGATCACCGAAAGCACGATGAAGCTGAGGACCCTCTCCCAGTGGTCGCCGAACGACTCGAGCTTCTGATGAAGAGCTTCGCGGGCGAACTCCAGAACCTGCTCGAGCACCTCCTCGGGCTCCTCCCAGGGGAGATCCGCCGTGTCCCCATCCTTGGGGAGAAAATCGGCGACCAGGAAATAGTCGATCAGCAGCCGTTCGTGCAGGGCACCCAGATCCCATTTCTCCGCATGGCTGCCCGGCGGCACGTGCTGCTCTGTTCGGTCTCGCAGGGCCGTTTCGATCATCTCCCAGGCTTCGCCCTTCAGGTCTTCTCCTCCCTCCAGGGCGAACAGGCGAAGGTCGTAGATCACCTCGCGCTGCTGGTTCATCACGTCATCGTACTCGAGCAGCCGCTTTCGGGCTTCGAAGTTCTGCATCTCCACCCGCTTCTGCGCCCGCTCGATCGACTTCGTGATCATCGGGTGAGTGAGCACCTCCCCTTCCTCTGCCCCGAGCTTGTCCAGTAGTCGCGTCACGCGGTCCGAGAGGAAGAGCCGCATCAGGTCGTCCTCGAGGGAGAGAAAGAAGCGGCTGCCGCCGGGATCGCCCTGGCGTCCCGATCTACCGCGAAGCTGGCGATCGATGCGGCGCGACTCGTGGCGCTCCGTGCCGAGGATCTGCAGGCCGCAGGGCGGATCCGCGTAGCAATCCAACTCCTTGATCTCGGCCTGCGACAGGTCCGGCTCCTCCGTCACCTGACCGAACGCGGGCTCGTTCGAGAGCAGACCGCAAACGCCGCACTTCACCACCCCGTCGCCGAGCTTGATGTCGGTGCCCCGGCCGGCCATGTTCGTCGCGATCGTGATCGCGCCGGGCTGTCCGGCCGCGAGCACGATGTTCGCCTCTCGCTCGTGCTGCTTGGCGTTGAGCACTTGATGCGGCAGCCCTCGACGCTTCAACATCCGGGCGACCTTCTCCGAGACGTCCACGCTGGTGGTCCCGACGAGGATCGGCAGGCCACGCTCGTGCAAGCGCTCGATCTCGTTCAGGAGCTCGGCGTACTTCTCCCGCTTGGCCCGAAAGACCACGTCATCCTGGTCCATCCGGCGCACCGGGCGGTTGGTCGGAATCACGACGACTTCGAGGCCGTAGATCTCGTGGAACTCGCCCTCTTCCGTCTCGGCCGTACCCGTCATCCCGGACAGCTTTTCGTACATTCGGAAGTAATTCTGGATGGTGATCGTCGCGAGCGTCTGGGTCTCCTCGTGGACGACCGCTCCCTCCTTCGCCTCCACCGCCTGGTGGAGCCCATCGCTCCACCGCCGGCCCTCCATCTTCCGTCCGGTGAACTGGTCCACGATAACGACGTTGCCGTTCTCGACGACGTACTCCACGTCCTTCTCGTAGAGCGAGTGCGCCTTCACGAGTTGGTGGATGACATGTATCCTCTCGGACTTCTCCGCGTATTCGCGCTCCAGCTCCTGGATGCGGTTCCGTTTGTCGTCGGCCGAGAGCTTTTCGTCGTCCTCGACCTTCTTCACGATCTCCGAGATGTCCGGGACGACGAACGCTTCCGGATCGTTGGGGCTCAGCACATCCAGCCCTCGGTCGCTGATCTGGATCGTGTGTCCCTTCTCGTCCATCGAGAACAGCAGGAGCTCATCCACCTCCTGAAGGCGCTTCTCGCGCATCAGCTCGGCCTCGGTGCGCTGAACGAGCTGCTTCACGCCGGTCTCGTTGAGAAGCTTCATGAGCCGGCGGTTCTTGGGTGCGCCCCGCTGGGCCGCGAGCAGCTTCTCGCCCGCCTCCCATTCCGCGGCGGCCTCGGGCTCTTCCTCGTCCAACTCCTCGAGGAGACGCCCGGACTCCGCCACGAGCTTGTTCACGATGCGTCCCTGCTGGCGCACGAGGCCGGCGACCTGCGCGTTGTGCCTCTTGTAGACGTCCTGGTCGCTGGCGCGTCCGGCCGGGCCGCTGATGATCAGGGGGGTGCGGGCCTCATCGATCAGGACGGAGTCGACCTCGTCGATGATCCCGAAAAAGTGGTCGCGCTGTACCCGATCGTCCAGACGCACGACCATGTTGTCGCGGAGGTAGTCGAAGCCGAACTCGTTGTTGGTGCCGTAGGTGATGTCACACTCGTACGCCGCTCGACGAGCCGCCGTGCCGGGGGACGTGTCGTCCAGGCAGCCCACCGAAAGGCCGAGGAACTCGTACACCGTGCCCATCCACTGCGAGTCGCGGCGTGCGAGGTAGTCGTTGACGGTGACGAGGTGGGCACCGCGGCCGGCGAGCGCGTTCAGATACAGCGGCATCGTGGCTACGAGGGTCTTCCCCTCGCCGGTGGCCATCTCGGCGATCTTGCTCTGATGAAGAACGATGGCACCGATCAGCTGAACATCGTACGGCACCATGTCCCAGGTCATCTTGAGGCCGGTAACGACGATCTCCGCGCCGATGAGACGCCGGCACGCCTCACGTACCGTCGCGAAAGCTTCGGGGAGGATCTCGTCGAGGACGTCCTGGGTGGCCTCGGAGAGCTGGGCCTCGGCCTCGGCCATGCTCAGCGTGAGGCTCTCTCGCTTGGCAGGGTCTTCACAACGACGGCGCTCGGCTCGAAGATCCTCGAAACTCGCCTCGTGCTCGCCGATTCGCTCGTCGATTCGCTCCCTGAAGCGCTGCGTCTGAGCCACGAGCTCGTCGTCGGTTACGGACGCGAGGCGCTCCTCGTGACCGTGGATCTCGTCGATGATCGGCTGGAGCTTCTTCATCGAGCGTTCGAAGCGCGTTCCGAACACCCGATTGACCATTCCCCGTATCGCTATCATGCAGCTATATCTTGAAGGGTGTGGCGGCGCCGACGGCCGAGCGGCCGCAGCGTTCCTGACAACTTGCCCGGCGTCGGCTAATAGCCGCGACTTGGCGTTTCGTTCCGATTCTCAGGCGTCTTCCGACTTTCGTGCGGCGCTGCCGAGGCGTGCCCACTCGACTTCCACTCGTTCCCTGATGCGCTCGGGCACCAGGTACCGAATCGAACGTCCCTCCCGAAGTCGGTCGCGAATCTCTGATCCGGAGACGTCGACGCGGGTCACGGCCACGTTCTCGAACGGAACGGGTATGTCGTCGGCAGACGGCGCCTCACCATCCCGCGCCATGACGGCCAGGCGAGCGATCTCGGGGATCTCCTCGTAACGGCTCCAGGTGTCGATGACCCGAAGCTGATCCACGCCGATCACGCAGTACAGCTCCTCGGGCGCCATGGTCAGGCGGATCCAGCGCAGGGTATCGACGGTGAACGAGGGTCCGGTTCGGTCCAACTCGATGCGGCACACCTCGAAGCAGGGATTCCCGCCGAACGCCTGCGAGACGAGCTCGAGCCGCACCTCGGCAGGAAGTACCGCCGCGCGGTGCGGCGGGTCACCCGCCGGGACGATCAGCAACCGGTCCAGCCCGAGTCCTTCGAGGATGTCCTGGGCGACGATGAGGTGGCCGACGTGAGGCGGATCGTACGTGCCGCCCAGCATCCCTAGCCGTACGCCCACCAACCCACCCGGCGAGCGCTGAGCTTCAAGTGCTTACATCCTCCAGCTTTTGCGCCGCTTCCGTGTTCGGGTAGTCGGTCAGCACCCGCTGTCTGGTCACGTCGGCTTCGGCGTCGAAGCCGAGCCTCCGGTAGCTCTGGTAGAGGGTGTAGAGGATATCGGGTATGACCGGAGCGTTCGGATAGTCTGCGACCGCCGATTCGAAGTAGATGTTGGCCGACTCGTAGAATCCCTGGTCGAAGTAGAACTTCCCCACCCTGAACTGCTTGGCCGCCATCTTTGCCTGAGCCTCCTGCACCAGAGACACGGCCTCGGCCCGCCGCGGACTGTCCGGGAAGAACTGCAGCATCCGCGTGCACTCCTCGATGGCCTGCATGGTGTACTCCTGGTCGCGAGGGAGCGAGGGAGAGAGCTCCCAATAGGCGGTGCAGGCTCCGAGCTGTGCGTCGTCGGCGAGCGGGCTGTTGGGGCGCGTCTGGGCGAAGCGAGTGAACTCGGTCGCCGCCCGTAACGCATCGCCATCCCTGAGGTACGAGTCCGCCAGCAGGAAGAGCGCGCTGTCCGCGAGGGGACTCAACGGCTCTCGGCCGACAAAATCCAGAAAACCCTTCGCCGCATCGCCGTACTTCGCGTTGTCGTACTTGTCCGCTGCCCACTGGAAGCGTTCCCGCGGCGGCGTTCCGTCCGGAGGAAGCTTGGTGGAGCACGACGGCAGAGCCCCGATCAGCACAGCCAGGCCGCACCAGGCGGCTCGCGTTCGAGCGAGACCACGGATCATCGTGCTCCTCACTCGAAGCCGAACCGAATCTCTCGAATTCTCGCCTCCGCTCGCTCTACCAGCGGACCGGTGCGTGACGGGTTCAGCCGAAGGACCTCCTCGAAAGCTCGCAGTGCCTCGTCGCGCTCCCCGAGAGCCAGCGACAGCTCGCCGTACAGGAACTGCGCGCGGTCCTGCACGGTGCGCGGAACCCCGAGCCGAATCAGTCGGGCCACACGCTCCTGTGCGCTCGCCGGGCGGCCGTTCTGCCAGTCTTCTTCGGCCGCCTCATAGAGGCAGTTGCCGAGGCTCCACTCGGCCTCGGCGCGTTGCGCTGCCCTGCGAGCGGCTCGCGTCAGGTAGCGCTCGTAGAACGAGATGGCCTCGCGACACGCGCCCAGCTCCTGGAAAGCCCGCGCCGTCTCGTAATACACCTCGGGCTCCGCTTCGGCGGAATCCGCCAGCACTTTCAGGTAGAGCGGAAGGGCTTCCTCGAACTCGTTGTCCGCCCAGTAGTGTCGGGCGAGCGGCAGGGTCAGGTCGCGTGGAATCAACCCCGTGCCGAGCTCGACAAGGGGCTGCAGAGCGCGTGCTGCGCTCTCGCGACTACCCCTCTCGAAGGCCATCCTGGCTGATGAGGTCAGCCCGGCAGCGGCCTGGAAGCGATACGAGGAGTCCCTCGCGATGAGCTCAGCGTAGTACCGCCGACTCGTCTCGATGTCACCTCGCAGCCCGTACGCCGCCCCGAGCCGCAGCAGGGCGCGCTCGTCGTCATCCTGGCGAAGCGCGAACTTGTATTCGGCGATGGCCGCATCCAGCCGGCCCTCGCCGAACAATCGGTCGCCTCGGTAAATCGCATCCCCCGCCTCATCGGCGCAACCAATCAGAGAGGCGAGCACCAGAAGGCTCCGAAGCCATCTCACGCGCCGCTCTCGTGCGGTCCGCTCCGACGCTTCGCCCTCCCGGTGATCCTTCTCCAAAGACCATACCGCCAAATGCAATAGATCGCCCTCATTCCGTCCCGCCACCCGATCTTCTTCCCCTCGGCGTACGTACGTCCGCTGTAAGAGATCCCCACCTCGTACACACGCCAGTTCTGGAGGGCCACCTTCGCCGTGATCTCAGGCTCGACGCCGAATGCCTTCTCTTCGATCTCGAGGCCCTGGAGGACTTCGCGGCGAAAGCACTTGTAGCAGGTCTCCATGTCGCTGAGGTTGAGGTTCGTCACCATGTTCGAGACCAGGGTGAGGAGCCGATTGCCGACGTAGTGCCAGAAGTAGAGCACGCGATGCGGACGCCCGCTGGTGAACCTGGAGCCGTAGACGACGTCGGCCTTGTTCTCCCAGATCGGCGACAGCAGCAACGGGTACTCCTGCGGATCGTACTCCAGGTCTGCGTCCTGAACGAGAACCGCGTCGCCGCTTGCCGCTCCGAAGCCCGTGGAGAGAGCCGCGCCTTTCCCGCGGTTGACGTCGTGGAGAATCAGACGGTCGATGGACCCGGCCTCCGCCAGGTTCTCGAGAACCTCCCGGGAACCATCCGTCGAGCCGTCGTCGACGACGACCAACTCGATCTCCAGGGGCACGGCCCGAACTCTCCGGACGATCTCCTCCACCGTCGCTCGCTCGTTGTACACGGGCATGACGACGGAGACTCTCCGGTGCGCGTTCACGAGGATGCTCGCCGCGCTATCCGGTGAGGATCGTCGCAGAACCGAGCCGCTTTTCCTCCTGGAGGAGACGGAAGTACTCGATCGTGCGTGACAGGCCCTCCCGGAGGGAGATCTCCGGCTGCCAGCCGAGGAGCTCGCGGGCCCGCGTGATGTCGGGCTTGCGCGTCTTGGGATCGTCTTCCGGCAGCGGCAGGTAGCGTAACTCGGAGGAGGACCCGGTGAGCTCCAGCACGAGCTCGGCCAGCTCAGCGACGGTGAACTCTCCGGGATTGCCGATGTTGACCGGCTCCGTCACATCGGAGGCGAACAGGCGGAAGATGCCCTCCACCTCGTCCTCCACGTAGCAGAAGCTCCGCGTCTGACCGCCGTCACCGTACACGGTGATCGGC